>NZ_JBEZXZ010000090.1:0-33846 GCF_040638275.1 Actinoplanes sp. NPDC026623
GAGCAGCCGGTCGGCCTTGCGCAGCGCCTTGCCGGCCCGCCGCGGCGCGCCCGGGTCGTCCGGCTGCGGGTTGTCGACCAGCTCGTCCATCGCGTCGAGCAGGGCGAGATAGCGGTCGCTGTCCAGCGCCGCCACCAGCTCCTCCCGGCCGCGCGCGACGTCCGCGTCGAGGCGCTCGCGGATGCCCGCCGCCACCTCCGGGAACTCGCCCGCGACGGCCAGCAGCTTGTGGCCGAGCACCTGGCCGTCGCGGACGGCGCCGAGGCGGTCCGCGAGCCACTTCAGCTCGACCTTGAGCGTCGCCGCCCGCTCGGCGTCGAACGAGCCCTTGAAGGTCTTGAGCGTGCTGCGCAGCCGCCGGGTCGCCACCCGCATCTTGTGTACGGCCTCGGCGGCGCCCGCGCGTACCCCCGGGTCCTCGTTCTCGACGGCCTCGCGCTGCTCCCGGGCGTACCGGAGCACGGGGTTGATCTTCTTGTCGCCTTGCGGCGGTGCCGCGAGGCGGTCGCCGAGCGCGCGGGCCAGCTTCGACGGTCCGGTCGCCGCGGTGGCGCCGGCGGCGAACAGCAGGGCTTCGACGGCGTCGAGCACCTCCGGGCCGCCGTCGACCAGCTCGACCTCGACCTCCTGCCAGCGCTGCTCGCCGTCGTCGGTCTCCGCGCAGACCTCGTCCTGGGCGACGAGCGCCAGGGTGCGGTCGTCGGCGTCGCGCAGCGGCGTCTCCACCCGGTGCGTCCGCAGCCGGGCGACGCGCCGCAGCGTCCGGGTCCGCACGATCGTGCGGACCTCGGCGACCAGTTCGGCGGGCACGTCGTCGCCGTCGGTCAGCGGCATCCGGTGTTCGGTGCGGCTCGAGCCCTCGCCGGGGGTCTTGAGGTGCCAGCCGGCGTCCTCGCCCCCGGTGCGCCGGCGCAGGGTGTGCCGGTTGCGGGCGAGCCGCAGATCCTCGGTGTCGAAGTAGGTCGCGTCGAGATCGTGGGTCCCGGCTTCGCCGTGCCGGAGGACCCCGGCGGCGCCGGCGAGCGGCGGCAGCGAGAAACCGGCGGGGACGTCGTACTTGCGTTCGGTTTCGGTCGCCGTCTGCATACCTCTCAATATGCCCGGTGGGGCGGGGGCTCAGCCATCTCTCAGCGAAACGGGAGAGCGCGATCGTCCGGTTTCGGCCGTTGAATTCCCAGGTCATTCGGTGCCTTGATTCAGCGGTTTCCCAGAAACCCGGCCCACACTGGACCCAGGCCCCTGGTGGATCCGGCGCTCGTCCCCCGTGCGAGCGCCGGGTCCGGCAGGCCTGACGAGAGCGCCGCTCCGACCGCCGCCCCGGTCGGGGTGGCGCTCTTTCTCTCCTCGGTACGCCGGACCGTCAGGCCGCCGCCTCGTCGCAGTTGCGCAGATACTGGGCCCGCGAGTAGTGCGCCGCGGCGGCGCCGTAATACATCGTCGCGAGCGTGACGTGGAAGCTGTTGTCGGTGAGGGCGTTCTTCGAGTTGGCCGTCTCCGACCAGCGGATCGCCGCGTCCGAGGAGCTGATGCCGCGCTGGGCGCAGCGCTGGCGGTACAGCTCCTTGCCGAGCCGCCAGGTCTCGAGCGCGCTCTCGGCCTGCTTCATCATCGCCCGGGCGGTCTCGGTGAGCGCCTCGGCCAGAGCCCAGGCCGCCCGTTCCTCCTCGTTGTTGAACCTGGGCATGATGTACCTCCCGGGCCGGCCTCCTGATGTGTCCTCTTGTTCAGTGTGTGATCAACGTCGGTGCCTGTCGATCTTTTACACCCGCAAGAAGGACGCCGGGCGGCTCAGCCCAGCGCGGCGGCGATCCGGTCGGCGTACGACCGGGCCTCGGCGTCGGAGTCGTAGGTGTGCCGGGGCCAGAAGAAGCCGCGCAGGCCGTCGCCCTTCGTCCGGGGCACGACGTGCGCGTGCAGATGCGGCACCGACTGCGACACGACGTTGTTCATCGCCACGAACGTGCCCTGCGCGCCGAGGGCCACCGGCACAGCGGCCGCCACCCGCTGCACCAGCGCGAAGAATCCGGGCAGCATCTCGCCGGGCAGATCGCTCAGCTGCGCGACGTGCGCGCGCGGCACCACCAGCACGTGGCCCTTGAAGACCGGCCGGATGTCGAGGAAGCCGACGCCGTCGGCCGAGTCGACGACTTTGAACGCGGGAACCGTGTCCGCCACAATCGGGCAGAAGAGGCAGCCGGGCATCTGGGCAGACTAGCCTTGCGATTCATGACGGGTAACACGTACGGCTTCGACACTCTTGCCATCCACGCCGGGCAGGATCCCGACCCACGGACCGGGGCCGTCGTGCCCCCGATCTACCAGACCAGCACCTATGCGCAGGACGCCGTCGGCTCACCCCGGCTCGGCTACGAGTACAGCCGCTCGGGGAACCCGACCCGCGACGCCCTGCAGGAGTGCCTCGCCGCGATCGAGGGCGGCCGCCGTGGCCTCGCCTTCGCCAGTGGGCTCGCGGCGGAGGACACGCTGCTGCGCACCGTGTGCCGGCCCGGCGACCACGTGGTGATCCCGGACGACGCCTACGGCGGCACCTACCGGCTCTTCGCCAAGGTCGCCGCGAACTGGGGCGTGGACTGGACCGCGGTGCCGCTGAACGACCTGGACAAGGTCCGTGCCGCGTTCCGCCCCGGGCACACGCGGCTGATCTGGGCCGAGACCCCGACCAACCCGCTGCTGAACATCGCCGACATCGCGGCCCTCGCCGGGCTCGCACACGAGTACGACGCGCTGCTGGCCGTCGACAACACGTTCGCCTCGCCGTACCTGCAGCAGCCGATCGGCCTCGGCGCCGACGTCGTCATCCACTCGACGACCAAGTACATCGGCGGGCACTCGGACGTGGTCGGCGGCGCGCTGATCGCGGCCGACGACGGCCTCGGCGACGAGCTCGCCTTCCACCAGAACGCGATGGGCGCGATCAACGGCCCGTTCGACGCCTGGCTGACGCTGCGCGGCATCAAGACCCTCGGCGTACGCATGGATCGGCACTGCGACAACGCCGAGCGCATCGTCGCCTACCTGGCGGACCACCGCGCGGTCGGCCAGGTGCTCTACCCGGGGCTCGAGTCGCATCCCGGACACGAGACCGCCGCCAAGCAGATGTCGCGCTTCGGCGGCATGATCTCGTTCCGCGCGGCCGGCGGCGCTGAGCAGGCGATCAACATCTGCAACCGGACAAAGCTCTTCGTGCTCGCCGAGTCGCTGGGCGGCGTCGAATCGCTGATCGAGCACCCGGGACAGATGACGCATCTGTCCGCGGCGGGCTCACCGCTTGAAGTCCCCGCCGATCTCGTGCGACTGTCTGTCGGCATCGAAACCGTTGACGATCTGCTCGCGGATCTGGAGCAGGCGCTCGGCTAGGTCCTACAGACGGAGACGGGCCATGGACAACCTGGCGACCACTTGGGTGGGTGCCACGGCGAAGCAGATCTCGCGTGCGGTCCGGCGCGGTGACACGACCGCGACCCAGGTCGTCGCCGATCACCTCGAGCAGATCGCGATCTCCGATCCCGCGATCTCCGCGTTCCGGGTCGTGCGCGCCGGCGAGGCGATCGCCGAGGCCGAGAAGGTGGACGACCAGGAGGACCTGGCCAATCTGCCGCTCGCCGGCGTGCCCGTCGCGGTGAAGGAGAACACGCCGGTCGCGGGCCTGCCGACCTGGTACGGCTCGGCGGCGGCCCGCTCGGCCGTCGCCGAGAACGACCACGAGGTGGTGCGGCGGCTGCGCGGCGCCGGCGCGGTGGTGGTCGGCGTCACCCGGATGCCCGAGATGGGCCTCTGGGCGACCACCGACGGCCCGGACGGGCCCACCCGCAACCCCTGGTCGCTCGACCGCACGCCCGGCGGCTCTTCGGGCGGCTCGGCCGCGGCGGTCGCCGCCGGCCTGGTCCCCATCGCGCACGGCAACGACGGTCTCGGCTCGGTGCGCATCCCGGCGGCGTGCTGCGGGCTGGTCGGGCTCAAGCCCGGCCGCGGCGTGGTGCCGTGCGATCTCGGCGTCGACGGCTGGCTCGGCCTGGTCGAGAACGGCATCCTGGCCACCACGGTGGCCGACGCCACGCTCGGCTTCAGCGTGATGGCCGGGCGGGCACCGGCGAAGCTCGTGCAGCCGGACCGGCTGCGGGTCGGCGTCTCGCTGCGCTCGCCGGTCGCCGGCATCCGGCCGGACGAGCCCAACCGGGACGCCGTCGCCACGGCGGCGAAGCTGCTCGTCGCGGCCGGGCACGACACGGTCACCGCCGATCCGGCGTACTCGACCGGCACCGGGCTGACCGGGCTGGCCACCTGGTTCGCCTGCGCGTTCCGGGAGGCGCAGGCGTCGGGCCTGGACGTGAAGACGCTGCAGCCGCGCACCCGCCGGCACATCCGGCTGGGCCGGCTCATGTGGAAGCGGGGCTGGGCGAAGCAGGCGCCGCGCGACGCCTGGCGCGAGAAGAGCATCCGGTTCTTCGCGGACCACAACATCGACGTGCTGCTCACCCCCGCGCTGGCGGCCACGCCGCCGGCCGCGGACGGCCACGCCACCGGAAGCTGGCACCGCAACATGCGGGTCAACCTGCGGTACGCGCCCTACGCCGCGCCCTGGAACATCGCCGGCCTGCCCGGGATCGTCGTCCCGGTCGGGCTGCGCCCCGACGGGCTGCCGGTCGGCGTGCAACTGGTGGGCCCGCCGGACTCGGAGTTGCTGCTGCTCGCGATCGCCGGGCAGTTCGAGGTGGCGAACCCGTGGCCTCGTCACGCCTTCGTCTGACGGTGATGGCACCATCAACGACATGAGCGACCGCACTGCAACGAGGCAGGGGCCGGCATGAACGAGTTGCTGGAGCTGGCCGACATCGAGGCCGCCAGGGCCCTGCTCACGGGGATCGTGAAGACCACCCCGCTCGAGTACTCCATGCCGCTGTCCCGGAGCCTGGGCGTGCCGATCTGGCTCAAGTGCGAAAACCAGCAGCGCGCGGGCTCCTACAAGGTGCGCGGCGCCTACACCCGGATCTCCCGGCTCACCGACGCCGAGCGCGCCCGGGGCGTGGTCGCCGCGAGCGCGGGAAACCACGCGCAGGGCGTGGCCCTGGCGGCGGGCATCCTGGGCGCGAGGTCCACGGTCTTCATGCCGGAGGGTGCGCCGCTGCCCAAGGTCTCGGCCACCAAGGGCTACGGCGCCTCGATCGAGTACGCGGGCACCACCGTCGACGACTCGCTCGCCGCGGCCCGGGAGTTCGCCGCGGCGACCGGGGCGATCCTGATCCACCCCTTCGACCACCCGGACGTCATCGCCGGGCAGGGCACCGTGGGGCTGGAGATCGTCGAGCAGTGCCCCGAGGTGGGCACGATCGTGACCGCGGTCGGCGGCGGCGGGCTGATCTCCGGGGTCGCGGTCGCGGCCAGGGCGCTGCGGCCGGACATCCGGATCATCGGCGTGCAGGCCGTCGGCGCCGCCTCCTATCCGCCCTCGCTGGCGGCGGGGGAGCCGCGGACGCTCGACCGGTCGGCCACGATCGCCGACGGCATCGCGGTCATGCGCCCGGGCGTGCTCAACTTCGCCCACGTCAGCAAGCTCGTCGACGACGTGGTCACGGTCACCGACGAGGACCTGTCGGCGGCGCTGCTGGTGCTGCTGGAGCGGCACAAGATGGTGGTCGAGCCGGCCGGCGGCGCGGCGGTGGCGGCCCTGCTCACCGGCAAGGTCGACCTGAAGCCGCCGGTCGTGGCGATCCTCTCCGGTGGCAACATCGACCCGATGCTGCTGCTGCGGGTGATCGAGCACGGCCTGGTCTCGGCGGGCCGCTTCCTGCGGCTCTCGGTGCGTACCGGGGACAAGCCCGGCGAGCTGGCCCGGCTGCTCGCGGAGATCGCGGAGCAGCGGGCCAACATCGTCGACGTGGCGCACTCGCGGCAGAACCCGCGGCTGAGCTTCGGCGAGGTCGAGGTGCAGCTGTCGGTGGAGACCCGGGGCCCGGACCACTCGGCGGCGCTGATCGGCGCCCTGCGCAGCTCGGATTACACCGTCACGTTGCTGTCCGGCGCGCTCTGATCCCCGGCCGCCCTGGCGGCCGGGGATCAGAGCCTGCGCTGATCAGGCCCCGAACGGGGCGAATTCGACCACCGTGACCTTGATGTCGGCACCGCTGGGCGCGGTGTAGGTGACGGTCTGGCCGGAGCCGGCGCCGAGGATCGCCTTGCCGAGCGCCGACTCGGGGCTGTAAACCGTGTAGTCGGTGGTGGCGGCGATCTCGCGGGAGCCGAGCAGGAACGTCTCGGTGTCGGACTTGTCGTCGTCGAAGTAGATCGTGACGACGGTCCCGGGCGCGACGGCGTCGGCGCTGGGCGCGTCGCCGACCTCGGCCTTGCGCAGGAACTCCTTCAAGTAGAGGATCCGGCCCTCCTGCTTGCCCTGCTCCTCGCGTGCCGCGTGGTATCCGCCGTTCTCACGGAGGTCGCCCTCCTCGCGGCGGGCGTTGATCTCGGCGGCAACGGCCGGCCGGGCTGCGATCAACTCGTCGAGCTCGGCCTGCAGCCGGTCGTAAGCGTCCTGGGAGAGCCAGGTCTTCGACGCCTCTGAACTGCTCACAGACTCTTCTCCTTGGGGCGAACAGGCGTACGGAGCGAATCACCTAGCTTACCAGCGGTGCGCACGGTGCCCGGAGAGGCGAATATCGCCCACGTTCGGGACCTGCCGCTCAGCCCGCCGCCGCGCAGCGCAGGACCTCGCCGACGGCGGCCCTGGCCGTGGTCGGCACGGTCTCGCGCGCGTCGATGGCCCGTTCCGAGCCCTCGGCGGTGACCGTCACCGTGGCCCGGCCCACCTCGGCGCCGTCGTAACTGCGCGCCCGCAGGCCGCACGTCGCCGAGCCGCCGGGCGGGACCCGGACGGTGAACCGGATCGTCATCCGCGAGTCGGTCACGTCGGACCAGCCGACGATCTGGGAGTCGTAGTCCGGATCGCCGTAGTTGTCGTAGAGGCGGAGGGCGAGGAATCCGATCGTGACCGAGACCACCACGGCGAACGCGATGGGCGCGAACAACCGGCGGCGCCCGTCGCGGCGCCGCCCGTAGCGGCCCGGCGGGAATACCGGCGTTGTGGCGCGCGTCTCGCTCACCAGGGGGCCTCTCCTGCCAAAGTTGTCGGTGCGATCGGCCAGAATGGCGGGGGTCCATCATCGCAGCAGGCACCGGGGTCCCTGAAGAGGCCTGGTCGAGGGAGACATCAGTGGCTGAGCAGTTGCGTCTCATGGCGGTGCACGCGCACCCCGACGACGAGTCCAGCAAGGGCGCGGCCACCATGGCCCGCTACGTCGCCGAGGGCGTCGAGGTCCTGGTCGCGACGTGCACGGGCGGTGAGCGCGGCAGCGTGCTCAACCCGAAGATGGACCGCCCCGAGGTGCTCGCCGACATCACCAACATCCGCCGCGCCGAGATGGACCGGGCGCGCGAGATCCTCGGCGTCGAGCAGGCCTGGCTGGGCTTCGTCGACTCGGGCCTGCCCGAGGGCGACCCGCTGCCGCCGCTGCCCGAGGGCTGTTTCGGCCTGGTCGACCCGGCCGAGGGCGCGATCCCGCTGATCAAGCTCATCCGCGAGTTCCGGCCGCACGTCATGACGACCTATGACGAGAACGGCGGCTACCCGCACCCCGACCACATCATGTGCCACAACATCTCCGTGGTGGCCTTCGACGCGGCCGGCGACCCCGAGCGCCACCCCGAGCTCGGCGAGCCGTGGCAGCCGCTGAAGCTCTACTACAACTCGGGCTGGACCCGGGCGCGGATGCTGGCGCTGCACGAGGCCATGCTCGCGGCCGGCCTCGAGTCGCCCTACGCCGAGTGGCTGAACAAGTGGGAGGACCGCCAGGACCGCGGCGACAAGATCACCACCCGGGTCGAGTGCGGTGAGTACTTCGAGGTGCGCGACGACGCGCTGCGCGCCCACGCCACCCAGGTCGACCCCGACGGCTTCTGGTTCCACGTGCCGATGGATCTCCAGCAGAAGGTGTGGCCGACGGAGGACTTCGAACTGGTCCGCTCGCTGGTCGACAGCCCGATCCCGGAGTCCGACCTGTTCGCGGGCATCCGGGAGCCGGCCGAAACGCACTAGGGCGTACCGTGAGCGGTGTGAACCTCGTGGTGGCGGTCAACAACTTCGGTGACACCCGATCGGGCGGCCTGGCCGGCCCGATGGGGCTGTTCATCATCGTGCTGATGGTCATCGGCACAGTTCTGCTGATCCGCAACATGAACAAGCACTTGCGTCGGCTACCCGACAGTTTCGCGGATCCGAACGCCGACCGGCGTGCGGCCGAGATCACCCGGCTCAATGCCGATCTTGAGCTCCCGGACGCCACCCCGGGCGAGGTCGGCTCGGGTCCGGCTGCCTCTGATGTGGAGAATGTGCCCGCGGAAGCCGAGGTCAAGGGCGCGGAGTCGGGCGATTCACCGCGCGTGACCGGCGGTCGCGGCGAGTCCGCCTAACCGCGCCGGGCCGAATTCCACTTTGTCAAGAGCGAAGTTCGGCCGGAGCGCCCGCCCCGTCCCGGATGGAGCATCGACTGTGCTCATCCGTCAACCCCTGTTGCGTTCTGCCGGATTGGCTTAGCCTTCCGCCGGGGGCTTTCACGTCCCTCCACCCTGCGCGGAAAGGGGGCCGACGATGACCATCCTCCGCCTCCCACTTCCTCCACTGCAGATGCACGTGCATTCGCCTGTGCCGCTGGTCAGCGGGGGGCTGGCATGACCGTCCACCCCGTTCCCGCCGCCGAACCGCGGCGCGAGCGACCCCCCGGGAAGGCCGGCCAGCTGTCGCGACCCAAGGCCGGTCGGGTCCTTACACAGATCATCGTCGCCGCGGCCGTCGCTGCCGCCGTCCTCGGCATGTTCATCCCCCTGCCGCGGCCCGCGATCGTGTCGCTCTCGCCCGCCGGCGGCGTCGGCGTCGCCGCCCTGCTGGTCGCCGCCGCCCAACTCGCCCGGCTGCGGGTCCGGATCGGCCGCGGCACCGTCAGCATCTCCTGGGACGAGACCGCGTTCATCCTCGGCTTCGCCCTCGCCCCACCCGGCTGGCTGCCCGCCGCGACCCTGGTCGGCGCCGCCGGCGCCTGGCTGCTCATCACCTGGCTCAACGACCAGCGGGTCGTCGCGGACCTCGCACACCTCGCCGCGTCCGTGAGCCTCGGCGCCGCCGGGGCCACCGCGGTCACCTACGCGATCACCGGCCCCACCGCGCCGGTCGACAGCACCCGGACGCAGGTCGGCCTCATCGCCGGCGCGTCCGTCTACCTGGTGATCACGCTCGGCCTGGCCGTGCTGAGTCTCTCGCTGCACCGAGACGCGCCACCCACGCAGATCGCCGTCCGGGCCCTGCACGCCAAGCTGCCCATGTTCGTCGGCAACGTGCTGGTCGGCCTCCTGACGCTCTTCGCCCTGGCCAACGCGCCGATCTGGCTGCTCGCGCTGCCGCCCTCGCTGTGGCTGCTCCAGCGCACCTACCGCTACCACCTGCGCGCCGAGGAGGAGCGCCGGACCTGGGAGGCGTTCGCCCGCGCCACCCGGACGCTCGGCGGCTTCTCCGAGCGCGCCGTCGCCGCGGCGGGCATGCGGGGCGCCCTCGACGTCTTCGGCGCCCGCCGGGTGGAGATCGAGGTGCTGCAGGCGCGCGGCGCCAGCCCTCGCCGGTACGCGGCCGACGGCGCGCCGCAGGAGCAGACCCCGGGCGCCCTGCCCGGCCCGGTGATCACCCGCGAGATGACGGTCGGCGGCGCCCGGGTCGGCGTGCTCACCGTGTGGCTCCCCGAGCCGACGCTGCCGGTGGCCCGCGACGAACTCGCCGTCTCCGCGTACGGGGACGCGCTCGCCGGGGCGCTGCACGATGCGGCCGCACACGAACGGCTGGCCCGGCTCGAGGCCAAGGTCGCGCACGACGGCGTGCACGACCCGCTGACCGGCCTCGCGAACAGGTCCGCGCTGATCGCGGACGGCGACGCGATGCTGCAGTCGTTCCACCGCGACCGGCAGGTGGCGCTGCTGCTGCTCGACCTCAACGAGTTCCGCGAGGTCAACGGCACCCTCGGCCACCAGGCCGGCGACGCCATGCTGTGCACGGTCGCCGAACGCCTGACCGACCTGGCCCGCGAGCACGACGTGGTGGCCCGCCTCGGCGACGACGAGTTCGCGATCCTGCTGCCCACCGTCGCCACCCTCGCCGACTCGGCGACGCCGCTGCACGAGGTGCCCAGCGCGCTGCCCCGGGCCGTACGCCGGGCGACCGAGGTGATCGACCGCCTGGGCCTGCCGATGGAGGTCGGCGGCGTCCGGCTGGTCAGCGAGGTCGCGGTCGGCGTGGCGGTGTCCCAGGCGGGCTGCATGGACCTGGCCGAGCTGATCCGGCGCGCCGGCATCGCCCTCGATCAGGCCAAGCAACTGAAGGTCGGCGTGGCCGCGTACGACAGCGCCCGCGACGCCAGCAGCACCGACCACCTGGCGCTGACCGCCGAGCTGCACGATGCCCTGGCCGCCGACGACCAGCTCGTGCTCGTGCTGCAGCCCGAGGTCGACCTGGCGACGGGCGCGCCGACCGGCGTCGAGGCGCTGATCCGCTGGCGGCATCCCCGCCGGGGGATGCTGAGCCCCAACGACTTCATCGACACCGCCGAGCACGGCGAGCTGCTCGGCCCGTTCACCCGCTACGTGCTCGATCGCGCGCTGGCCGCGGCCGCCGAGTGGACCGGCCAGGGCCTGGACCTCCCCGTCTCGGTCAACGTGTCGGCGCGCAGCCTGCTCGACTCGACGTTTCCCAACCAGGTCGCGGACGCGCTGCGCCGGCACCGGCTGGGCGCCGGCCAGCTGGTTCTGGAGATCACCGAGTCGGTGGCGGTCAGCGAGCAGGAGGTCGTGGACGAGGTGATCGGCGCGCTGCGCGCCCTCGGCGTACAGATCTCGGTCGACGACTTCGGCACCGGCTTCTCGTCGCTGTCCATCGTGACCCGGGTGACCGTCGACGAGCTGAAGGTGGACCGCTCCTTCGTGACCGGCATGATCGACTCGCCGGCCGCTGCCGCGGTGGTCCGCGGCGCGGTCGAACTGGGCGCCAGGCTGGGTGCCCGGGTCGTCGCCGAGGGCGTGGAGACGACGGACCAGCGGGCGGCGCTGCTGGCGCTGGGCTGCACCTCGGCGCAGGGCTACCACTTCAGCCGGCCCCTCCCGGCGGACAAGATCGTCGCCGCGCTCCACCAGCTGGCGCAGGCCGCCCCGGCGAAGATCCTTCCGCTCCGCGCCGACGGAGCCTCCTGACCCGATCCGGGATCGGCCGGGGACTCTGATGCCCAGGGTGCGAGGCCGGCGCTGGACGCTCGGCGCGTTCAGGCGGCGACCTCGTCCGGGGTGCGGATTGGGACGTTCCCCGGCTCGGCGGCCGGCCGGCCGCGCAGGAGGGTCAGCGCGACCACCGCGGCGAGCAGCATGATTCCGGCGGTCGCCCCCGCGACGGCGTGGATGTCGGCGACGAACGCCTCCCGGGCGGCGCCGAGCAGGTGTCCGGCCGCCGGTTCCGGCAGGTGTGCGGCCGTTGCGACGGCGCCGCCGAGGGTCTCGCGGGCCGCGGCCGGCAGGTGGTCGTCGAGGCGGGACCGGTACACCGCCGTGCCGATGCTGCCCAGGATCGCGATGCCGAGCGCCCCGCCGAACTCCGACGCGGTCTCCATCAGCGCCGACGACGCTCCGGCGCGCTCCGGCGGTACGGCGCCGATGGCCAGTTCGGTGGCGGTCGACAGCACCACGACCAGGCCGGCCGCGTAGATTCCCGCGCCGGCCAGCAGGACCCACAGCCCGGACTCGGCCGGGACGGTGGTGAGCAGCACGAAACCGCAGCCGGCGGCCACGAATCCGGCGGCGGTGATCCTCGCCCGGTCCACGCCGCGCCGGGCCAGCGCGGCCGCCAGCGGCGCGGCCGCACCGACCCCGGCGGTCGGCACCAGGCTCCACAGTGCACCCTCGAGCGGGCTCATCCCCAGCACCAGTTGCAGGTACTGGGTGGAGAAGATCGCGAAGCCGGCCAGCGCGAACGTGCCGAGCAGGCTCACCGCGACCGAGCCGGCGAACGCCGGGCGGCGCAGGATGGCCAGGTCGAGCATCGGGTCCGGGCGGCGCCGCTGGTGGCGGACGAACGCCACCACGATCAGCAGGCCCGCGGCGATGGCCATGAGCCGGGCGGTGCCGGCGCCGTGCGCGGCGATCTCCTTGATGCCCCAGATGGCCGGCAGGACGGCGGCGATCGACAGCACGGCGCCGGCGAAGTCGAACCGGCCGCTCACCGGGTTGCGGTGCTCGGGCAGCAGGAACGGCGCCAGGGCGAGCAGCAGGACCATCGCCGGGATGTTGATCAGGAACACCGAACCCCACCAGAAGTGCTCCACCAGCGCGCCGCTGACGATCGGCCCGAGCGCGATGCCCGAGGCCATGACGGCGGTCCAGACGGCGATCGCGGTGCCGCGCTGCTTCTCGTCGTGGAACATGTTGCGGACCAGCGCGAGCGTCGAGGGCATCAGTGTGGCGCCGGCGACGCCGAGGATCGCCCGGGCGGCGATGAGCGTCGGGGCGGTGTCCGAGTACGCCGCCAGGGCGGAGGCCGCGCTGAACCCGACCGCGCCGATCATGAGCAGCCGGCGCCGGCCGACCCGGTCGCCGAGCGCGCCCATCGTGATCAGGAAGCCGGCCAGCACGAAGCCGTAGATGTCGAAGATCCACAGCTGCTCGGTGCTGCTCGGCGCCAGGTCGCGGCTGATGAACGGAACGGTGAAGTAGAGCACCGAGACGTCCATCGAGACCAGCAGCAGCGGCAGGATCAGCACGATCAGCCCGGCCCATTCACGCCGCCCGGCTCTCCGCGTTTCATGCATGGTGTCTCCCCTGTGATCGCTCTTCTGCGTATGCCATACGCGTTACTGCTTATGGTATACGCGGTAATAGGATGTCGGTCAAGACCGAAGGAGAAGCCGCCTCGATGACCGAGACCAACCCCGTGCCCCCGGTGCTGCAAGCGGCCTGGGGGATGCGCGAGAAGGCCACCAAGGGCCCCAAGCCGACGCTGAGCGTCGACCGGATCGTGGCGGCGGCCATCGCGGTGGCCCGCGCCGACGGCTTCCCCGCGGTCTCGATGAGCCGGGTCGCCGGCGAGCTGAACACCTCGGCGATGTCGCTCTACCGCTACGTCGCCAGCAAGGACGAGCTCGCGGTGCTGATGATGGAGGCGGCGGCCGGCGACCCGCCGGCGCCACGGACGGCCGGCGAGACCTGGCGGGCCGCGGCCGAGCGCTGGGCGTACGGAATGTTCGCCCTGCTCGGCGACGAGCCGTGGTTCCTTCAGGTGCCGGTCGCCGGGCCCCCGGCCACCCCGCGCCAGCTGGCCTGGATGGAGACCGGCCTGGCCGCGCTGGACGGCACCACGCTGGCCGAGGCGGAGAAGCTGTCGTTGCTGCTGCTGGTCAACGGCTACGTCCGCCACGAGGCGCTGCTGCGCGGCCAGATGACCGAGGCGGCCCGCGCCAACGGGCAGACCGTCGACGCGGTGATCGCGGAATTCGGCGGCCTGATGCGGCACCTGGTGCGGGCCGACCGGTTCCCCCTGCTGCGCCGCGCCATCGACGCCGGTGCGATGGACACGCCGAACGACCCCGAGGCCGACTTCACCTTCGGCCTGGCCCGGATCCTCGACGGCGTCGACGCGTTCATCGCACACCGCCCGGCATAGCCCCGGGCGCGGGCCGCGCCGGCCGGATCCGGGCCGCCGGGAAGCGCAAAGTCCCTGGTGGGCGAACCGCGCCGGGCAACGGGCCACACCCGAACTCGTGTGTCAGACTCGGGTGTCGCGGGACGATCCGTGACACACCCGAGTGTCAAGGTCAGGAGTGGCAGGGATGGCCAACCGCCTCGCCGACGCGACGTCGCCCTATCTGTTGCAGCACAAGGAAAACCCGGTCGACTGGTGGCCCTGGTGCGACGAGGCGTTCGCCGAGGCGCGCAAGCGCGACGTGCCCGTGCTGATCTCGGTCGGGTACGCGGCCTGCCACTGGTGCCACGTGATGGCGCACGAGTCCTTCGAGGACGAGGCCGTCGCCAAGCTGATCAACAAGGGCTTCGTCGCCATCAAGGTCGACCGCGAGGAGCGTCCCGACGTCGACGCCGTCTACATGACCGCCACCCAGGCCATGACCGGCCAGGGCGGCTGGCCGATGACCGTCTTCGCGACCCCCGACGGCGAACCGTTCTTCTGCGGCACCTACTTTCCCAAGGCCGGCTTCACCGGGCTGCTCGGGTCCGTGACGACGGCGTGGCGCGACCAGCGCGACGAGGTGATCACCCAGGGCTCCGCGGTGGTGCAGGCGATCGGCAGCGCCCAACTGGTCGGCGGCCCGACCGCCGCGATCTCGGCGGAGCTGCTGGACGCCGCGGCGGCCCGGCTCGCCGAGGAACACGACCCGGCGTACGGGGGCTTCGGCGGCGCCCCGAAGTTCCCGCCGCACATGGACCTGCTGTTCCTGTTGCGCCACCACCAGCGCACCGGCGCGGAGAACGACCTGGAGATCGTCCGGCACACGGCGGAGCAGATGGCCCGCGGCGGCATCTACGACCAACTGGCGGGCGGCTTCGCGCGCTACGCCGTCGACAACACGTGGACCGTGCCGCACTTCGAGAAGATGCTCTACGACAACGCCCTGCTGCTCCGCGTCTACACCCAGCTGTGGCGGCTCACCGGCGACGCGTTCGCCCGCCGCGTCGCCGAGGAGACCGCGGCGTTCCTGCTCCGCGACCTGGCCACGCCGGCGGGCGGGCTGGCGTCGGCCCTGGACGCCGACACCGACGGCACGGAGGGACTTACCTACGCCTGGACCCCGGCGCAGCTGAACGAGGCGCTGGGCGTGGAGGACGGCACCTGGGCGGCCGACCTGTTCCGGGTGACCACGAAGGGCACGTTCGAGCACGGCAGCAGCGTCCTGGTGCTGGCCCGCGACATCGACGCCGCGGATCCGGCGCTGGTCGCGCGCTGGCGGGACGTCCGGGCCCGGCTGCTGGCGGCCCGGGGCGGCCGCCCCCAGCCGGCCCGCGACGACAAGGTCGTGGCCTCCTGGAACGGCCTGGCGGTCACCGCGCTGGCGGAGTACGCCCAGCTCACCGGCGGCTCCGGCGACGAGGCCGTCGGGCTGGCCACGGTGCTGGCGGAGCGCCACATCGTGGACGGCCGGCTGCGCCGCGTCTCCCGCGACGGCGTGGTCGGCGCGCCCGCGGGGGTGCTTGAGGACTACGGCTGCGTGGCCGAGGCGTTCTGCGCGGTGCACCAGTTGACCGGCGACGGGCGGTGGCTGACCCTCGCGGGCGGGCTGCTCGACGTGGCGCTCGCGCACTTCGCGACCGGCTCCGGCGGCTTCTACGACACGGCGGACGACGCGGAACGGCTGGTGGCCCGCCCCGCCGACCCGACCGACAACGCGACCCCGTCGGGGCTCGCCGCGCTCTGCGCCGGGCTGGTCGGGTACGCGGCGCTGAGCGGCGAGACGCGGTACCGGGAGGCCGCGGACGCGGCGCTCGAGACGGCCGGGCCGCTGATCGAGGGCCACCCGCGGTTCGCCGGCTACTCGGCGGCGGTCGCGGAGGCGGCGCTCGCGGGCCCGTACGAGATCGCCGTCGCCACGCCGGACCGGGAGGGTGACCCGCTGGTCGCGGCGGCGCTCCGGCACGCGCCGCCGGGCACGGTCGTGGTGGCGGGCGAGCCGGGCCGCCCGGGCGTGCCGCTGCTGGCGGACCGGCCCCTCATCGACGGCGCCTCGGCGGCCTACGTCTGCCGGGGCTTCGTGTGCGACCGCCCGGCGACCTCGGTGGCGGAGCTACTGGCCCGCCTCTCCGCCTGACCACCCACCCTGCCGGGCCAGCCCCGCCTGCCCGCCGCCCGCCTGCCGCCTGCCCGTCGGCCGCCGCCGGTCGTCGGTCGATCCGCGTGCCGGGTCGGTCGGGTGCCCGGCGGCTGGGCGGCGTCGGCTTCGACGACCTGTGATCCGTCCGCGGCCGGGCAGTTCAGGCCGCTTTGTTCGGCGCGCCGGCGGCTCGTTAGGCTGGCGGCGAGATGGATACCCGAACCGGTCTGCCCGTAGTCGGCATGGTGGGCGGTGGCCAGCTGGCCCGGATGACCCACCAGGCCGCGATCGCCCTCGGCCAGTCGCTGCGCGTGCTCAGCGAGTCGCCCGACGACAGCGCCGCACTCGTCGCCGCCGACGTGCGCATCGGCACGCACACCGACCTGGCCGCGCTGCGCGAGTTCGCCAAGGGGTGTGACGCGGTCACCTTCGACCACGAGCACGTGCCCACCGGGCACATCGCCGCACTCGCCGCCGAGGGCGTCAAGATCTACCCCGGCGCATCCGCGATCCTGTACGCACAGGACAAGCGCCAGATGCGCGAACGCCTCAGCGCGCTCGGCGCGCCGGTGCCGCGCTGGCGGCCGGTGACCTCGGCCCGGGACATCGCCGACTTCGCCGCCGGCCTCGCCGGCGCCGACGAGGCCCCGGGCCCAGCGGCCGGAGCGGGCGGCTGGCCGGTCGTCGCCAAGGCGGTGCGCGGCGGCTACGACGGTCGCGGCGTGTGGATGCTGGACGATCTCGCCGCCGCCGAGGCGCTGGTCGCCACCGGCACCGACCTGATCGTCGAGGAGCGGGTGCCGCTGCGGCGCGAGCTGGCCGTGCTGGTCGCCCGGTCGCCGTTCGGGCAGGTCGCCGCCTATCCCGTCGTCGAGACCGTGCAGCGTGACGGCATCTGTGTCGAGGTGCTGGCGCCCGCGCCCGACCTGCCCGAGGCCCTGGCGGTCGGGGCGCAGCAGCTCGCCATCGACCTGGCCAACGCGCTCGGCGTCGTCGGGCTGCTGGCCGTCGAGCTCTTCGACACCGGCACCGGCGTCCTGGTCAACGAGCTGGCCATGCGCCCGCACAACTCCGGGCACTGGACGATCGAGGGCGCCCGCACCTCGCAGTTCGAGCAGCACCTGCGTGCCGTCCTCGACTACCCGATGGGCGAGACGTCGCTGACCGCGCCGGCCGTGGTGATGGCGAACGTGCTCGGCGGCGAGCCCGGCGGCATGTCGATCGACGAGCGGCTGCATCACCTCTTCGCCGCGGATCCGGGCGCCCGCGTGCACCTCTACGGCAAGCAGGTGCGGCCCGGCCGCAAGATCGGGCACGTGACCGTGCTCGGCGACGACATGGCGGAGGTGCGCGCGCGGGCCGTGCGCGCCGCCCGCTGGCTTCAGGAAGGCACGGAATGACACCGGTAGTCGGCGTGATCATGGGCAGCGACTCGGACTGGTCCACGATGGAGGCGGCGGCGGAGACCCTCGCCGAGTTCGAGGTGCCGTTCGAGGTCGGCGTCGTCTCGGCCCATCGCACGGTCAAGAAGATGGTCGACTACGCGACGTCCGCGGCCGACCGCGGCCTCAAGGTCATCATCACCGGCGCGGGCGGCGCGGCACACCTGCCGGGCATGGTCGCCTCGATGACGCCGCTGCCGGTCATCGGCGTGCCGGTGCCGTTGAAGTACCTGGACGGCATGGACTCGCTGCTGTCGATCGTGCAGATGCCGGCGGGCGTGCCGGTCGCGACGGTCTCGATCGGCGGCGCGCGCAACGCGGGCCTGCTGGCGGTCCGCATCCTGGCCGCCTCGGATCCGGTGCTGCTCAAGCGGATGCAGGAGTTCCAGGCCGGCCTCGAGCGGCTCGTCGCGGCCAAGGACGAAGCACTCCGGTCCCGCCTGCTTGCCTAGGCGACACCCTAGCGCATCTTGACCAGGGCGCCGCGCAGGCGTTCCCGGCTGCGGCGGCGGTTCTCGTTCGTCGCGCCGAGGAAGAGCAGGATCACGCCGACCGGTACCAGGACCAGCCACGGGCCGACGAGGGTCGCCGCGAAGTGGACGGTCGCGATCGCCGTGGCCGCCGCGCCGACCACCACCGGCGCCTGCTGCCGCTGGCGGGAGCCCACGATCAGAGTGGCCACCGCGCCGAGCAGCAGGAGCAGCTCGCGCAGGTCGCCGGCGTCCGTGGCGATCACGATTCCGATCGTCGGCACGAACGCCGCCAGCAGGGCCGGCCCGTACGCCGCCCAGCTGCTCAGGTCCGGCCGCTGGCGGGACTCCAGGACGCCGACCAGCAGGGCGAGGGCCGCGAAGGGCAGCGTGTAGGCCTCCGGCAGCGCCACCTCGGCGATGGCGATGAACAGCCAGATGCCGATGATCTCGAAGCCCACGGACAGCCAGAACAGGTTGCGCCGCTGGTTCGGGGTGCGGCCGGGGCGGATGGCGGCCAGGCCGAGCACCGCGCCCCAGGCGGCCAGCAGCGCCGCGAGGTGAGCCGGGGAGTTGTAGGCGAGGGCGCCGGCCAGCAGGGCTGACGCGTAACCGCTCCACTCGACGGTGGTGGCCTCGCGGCGGTATTCGGGCAGGCCGAGCCGCGGCAGCGCGGCCTCCAGGGCCAGCAGCACCGCGCCGACGGCCAGCACCCCGAAGGCGGCCCATTCCGGGGCCAGCCCGGCCACCAGGGCGACGGTCAGCACGAAGAACTGGCCCATCACCGCGGCGAAGAGCCAGCCGAGGATGCGGGCGTGCTGGCTGCGGCCGACCAGGGCGCCGACCAGGCCGACGCCGATCGCCGCGCCCAGCGTGAACAGGGTGAGCCGCTCGGTGGCGAGGCTGCCGGCCAGCCCGGCGCCGCCGGCCAGCAGGCCGATCACGAAGACGATGTTGCGGGTCGTGCGCAGCAGCGGCGCCCGGGTGACGACCGGCGGCGGGGTCAGCGCCAGCCCCAGCATCGAGATGGTGAAGACCACGAGCGCCGCGGACGTCGAGGCCGGCCACTGCGCGTTCATGGCGATCGGCGTGATCAGCAGGGTGATGGCGAGGCCGGGCAGGATCACCGGCACGGCCTCGGCCGGCTTGGCGCCGAAGCCCAGGGCGGCCAGCGCCGCGGCGATGGTCAGCAGCACCGCGGCGAGCACGCTGGTGCCGTCGACGACGCCGGACGAGGGGTTGGCCAGCGCGGCGACCGGGCCCTCCCAGATCGCGCCGAGCTGCGCCAGCGGGTCGATCAGGGCCGCACGCAGCGCCGGCGCGATGGAGAGCAGCGCCAGGACGGTCGGCAGGGCGGCGACGAGCACGGCGCCGGTGGCCGGGTCGACCAGCCAGCGGCCGCGGAGCCCGCTCGGGCGGATCTCGGTCCAGCGGGGTCGCACATAGCCGTCCTCGCTGCGGTAGCGGTTCGGCGCGACCGTGAGCCCGGGCGCCGGGACGGCGCCGCGCAGCAACTCCGCGACGACGCCGAGCAGCGCCGCCGTCGCCGCGTACAGGGCCGTGGGGTAGTCGCTCGGCACCGAGGCCAGCGCGGTGATCGTGGCGCCGCCGACGAGCCCGATCGTCGCCCAGGGCAGGTACTGCGGCACCCAGCGGGCCACGAGCGCCAGCAGGGCCAGCGCGAGGCTGGATCCGGCGAGCGCGGCGGTGAGCACCACCTGCGCCGAGTTGCCCTGGTCGGCCGCCAGGGCCGCGAGCACGCCGGGGGCCGCGAGCAGCGCGCCGGCGGTGGCGGCGCCGCCGATCTGGGCCCGGTGCCGGGGCATGCCGGTGTCGTCGAGGGCGAGGTTGAGCACCTCGTCCCGGGTCGCGGTCTCGGCCCAGCCGCGGTGCGAACCGGGCGTCAGGTCGGCCCGGGACATCCAGGCCACCAGGATGCCGGCGAACGTGATCAGGCCGAGCGCGATCGCCGTCGACCAGGGCCGGACCAGGCCGGCACCGACGGCGTGCAGCGAGACGACCGCGGCCACCCCGGCCCGGGTGAGCGCGGCGCGCGGCTCGGCCGCGGCGACCGCGGCTATCCCGTACGCGAGGGTGACCGCGCCGCCGATCAGCAGCGGCGACCACCAGGGCAGGCCGAACGCGGCCGGCGTGCCGATCGTGGCCAGGGCGGCGCAGACCGCCTCGACGCTGTACCTGACCGGGCGCGGCATCGCCACGGCCGCGGCCAGCGCGATGATCACCAGCGCCACCGGTGCCTGCCAGGCGCCGGCCGGCGGGGTCGTGGAGTACGCGTTGACGTCGGAGGCCCAGATCGGGCCCGGCGCCGCGATGATGCGCAGGCCGCCGACGATCGCCTGCCAGCCGGCGAGGACCACGACGATGAAGCCCGCGGCGCCCAGGCCGCGCACCGGCCCGCGCTTCCACTCCTCGGGCAGCGCCCGGACGCCGAAGGCCACGATCAGCACCACGATCGCGGCGACCGCGAGCGGCGAGTCGGGGAAGGCCAGCGCGGCGACCCGGGCGAGCGCGCCGCAGACGGCCACGGTGGCCGCCGCGGCGGCGATGTCGGGGCCGTCGACCATCCGGTCGGCGCGCCGGCCGGAGTCGAGCGACTTGGCGAAGAACAGCAGGCCCGCGGCGGCCAGCAGCAACGAGCCGACCCAGATGTCGGGCGGGGTCGCGCCGGGCGCGAACAGCGCTGCGAGCGCCATTGCGACGGCCCCGGCGCCGGCGCCGACGGTCATCGGCAGGCTGACCTCGCGGCGGGCCACCTGGAACACCGCGGCGTAGGTGAGCGTGGCCGCCACGGCCAGGAAGCCCAGTGCCAGCGCCGGCACGGTCACGGCCTCGGTGGCCGGCGGGCCGCCGCCGGGGTCCTGGGTCGCCAGCACCGCGGTCACCACGGCACCCGGAATCGCCAGCGCGGCCGCGCCGGAGGCCCAGTCGCCGACCAGCCAGGCGTACAGGCGTACCGGAATCTGACGGGCCGCGACCGCGACCATCACGCCCGCGCCGGCCAGCGCGGTCAGCACCGCGGCGGTGAGCCACGACGCGCTCAGCGCGGCACCCGCGCCGAACAGGCCGACCACCCCGGCGGCCGCGATGTGTGCGATGGCGATCCGGCGGGTCGGCGCGAGCAGGCCCGTGCCGCCGAGGCCGATGGCCGCGAGCACCAGCGGCCAGGGCGCCTCCGACCAGGGCAGGCTCAGCGAGGCCGGCACGGCGAGGGCGGTCAGCGCGACGCCGGTGACGGCGCCCTCGTGCCGGTACTCGGCGGGCAGGGCGAGCGCGGCGGCGACGGTCAGCAGCAGGGCGCTCAGGGCGAGCAGCCAGCCGGACTGGCCCGCGGCCTCGGCGAGGGTCCCGGCGTAGGCCGCGGTGTCGGCGTTCCAGACGGGCCGGGCGGCCTGCACGGGGGCGATCGCGGCGCGCAGGGCGTCGACCGCGACGAAGAGGCCGATCAGCATGAGCGCGCCGGCCGAGGCGTACTGCGGGCCGCGGCGGACCTCGTCGGGCACCGTCCGGACGACGGCGCCGGTGACCGCGACCGCGGCGGCGGCCGCGGCCAGGGTCCAGGCCGGCGACGCGACGGTGGCGATCCGGGCGACGGCGGCGATCACGGCCAGGGCCAGCACCCCGCCGGCGATGTTGCGGGCCAGGGTCCGCTGGACCAGGCGGGCGGCAGCCGACACGATCAGCGCGGCCAGCACCAGGATCAGGCCGGAACGGACCGCGTCGGGCAGGGCGTCGGCGGTGAGCAGGGCGGCACCGGCGTAGACGAGGGCGCCGGCGGCGGCGAGGCAGAGCAGGCCGAACGTCAGGCCGCGCAGCAGGCCCGCCGACGGCGGCGTGGCGGGCGGGGCGAGCGGCACGGTGCCGGCGGCCGGGGCGCCGGCCGGGCGCGGGCCGGGGAAGATCCTGGTCGGCAGCCACCGCCAGCGGCGGCGGCCGGTCAGCCCGTCGATGATCAGGTCGGGCTCTTCCGGCAGGGACTCGGGCCGGGGCGGGGCGTCCTCGTAGGCGGCCGGGTCCGCCGGATCCGCCGGGTTCGCGCCCCGGGTGACGTAGTCGGCCTCGCCGGCCTGCCGCGCGTCGGCCGCGGCGAGGGTCTCGCGGTCGGCCGCGACGGGCCGCCCGAACGGCCAGCGCGGCACCAGCCGGCCGTGGCGGATCACCGTGGTGAGCAGCAGCAGGTCGATGACCGCGACCAGGGTCAGCGCCACCGCCCAGCCGGCCGCGCTCTCGATCGCCGGGTACGCCAGCAGCGGCGGCACGGGCTGGATGGCGACGACCGTGGCGTAGCGGGGCGCGGCGAGCCGGGTGATGCCCGCGTACAGGAACGACGCCACGGCGGTGATCAGCAGCGTCACGCCGAGGAAGACGGTGGCCGGCACCGCGGCGCCGCCGAACAGGATGCCGCCGCGCAGCGCGAACAGGGTCATCGGCAGCAGCACGAGACCGACCGCCGCCAGGGTCTCCGCGGTCGAGGTCAGCCCGCGCCGCGAGATCGCGGGTGCGACGCCGAGCGCGACGGCGGTCGCGATGGCGAGGATGAACACCCGGCCGAAGGCGTTGCTCGTGGCGCCGGCGAAGACGATGGCGGCGACGCCCAGCACCAGGGCGCTGAGGCCGAGCAGGATGTTCTGCACCGACTGCGAGGAGGTCTCGGGCCCGTGCGCCAGATGCACCTCGGGCGCGGGCTGCGCCGGAGCGACCCGCGGCCGGCGCGGCGGCGGTGGCGGCGGGGCCGGCCGCTCGCTCGGCGGTGGGTCGTCGACCAGCACGGTGACGCCGTCGGTGGCCTCGCCGGGCGGCCCGGTGCGCGCGGTGCCGGGCTCGGACCAGGACGGCGCTCCCGCCGCCTCGCCGGGCCGCCGGCGCACCTTGCGGGTGGTCTTGGTGGCCCGCTTCTTCTTGTTGGCGTGCGCCAGGATGTCGCGCTGGAACTGCGCGGCCTGGATCTTGCCGGCGATCTGGGTGCGTTCCTTGGCCGCGGCCATGTCCCGGATCTTCAGGTCCGCGATCGACGCGTCGATGCGGGCGAGCTCCTCGTCATAGCCGTCCTGCGCCACGGCACCTCCTCGACCCGTCACCACCGAAGCAACCGACACCTCATTAGAACAGTCTCAGGCAGGTCGAGATCAATGGAAACGGCCGCGAACCCGACAGGTTCGCGGCCGAAGGCCATGGCGGTACGCCGTCAGAGTGCCGGTGCGGGCCGTCCCATGCCCCGGTACTGCCAGCCGGTCCGCGCCCAGAGCACGGAGTCCAGGCAGTTCCGGCCGTCGATGACGCGCCGCTCGGCGACCAGCTCGCCGAGCACCTGCGGGTCGGCGTTGCGGAACTCGGCCCACTCGGTGAGCACGCACACCAGCTCGGCGCCCGTGACCGCGTCGGTCATCGAGCTCTCGTAGTGCAGGCCCGGCTGGGCCGCCCGGGCGTTCTCCATGCCCTGCGGGTCGTACACCCGGACGTCCGCGCCGGCCTTGGCCAGCGAGGCCGCGACGGCGAGCGACGGCGCGTCGCGTACGTCGTCGGAGTTGGGCTTGAAGGCGGCGCCGAGCACGGCGACCCGGGTGCCGGAGAGGTCCGGGCCGGCCGGGCCCGAGCGGCGCCCGAGCAGCTCGGCGGCGAGCTGCAGGACCTTGCTGCGGCGGCGCAGGTTGATCAGGTCGACCTCGTGCAGGAAGCGCAGCGCCTCGCCGGCGCCGAGCTCCTGGGCGCGGGCCTGGAACGCACGGATGTCCTTGGGCAGGCAGCCGCCGCCGAAGCCGACGCCGGCCTGCAGGAAGCGGTTGCCGATGCGCGGGTCGTAGCCGATCGCCCTGGCCAGCTGGGTGACGTCGCCGCCGGCGACCTCGCACACCTCGGCCATGGCGTTGATGAAGCTGATCTTGGTGGCGAGGAACGCGTTCGCGGCGACCTTGACGAGCTCCGCCGTGGCGAAGTCGGTGACCACCAGCGGCACCTCGCGGTCCTCGGTGGCGGCCAGGTCGAAGACGCCCTTGTGCGCGGCGTACAGCATGCCGTTGGCCCAGTCGGACTTCACGCCGACCACGATCCGGTTGGGCCGCAGCACGTCCTCGACGGCGAAGCCCTCCTGCAGGAACTCCGGCGACCAGGCCACCTCGATGCCCAGCTCGGGGTCGGTGTGCTTGGCGACCAGCTGCTCGATCCACTCGGCGGTGCCGACGGGGACGGTCGACTTGCCGACGATCAGGGCGCGGCGGGTGAGGTGCCGGGCGAGCTTAGTGACGGAAGTCTCAACGTACGAGAGGTCGGCGCCCATCCCATCCGCGCGCTGGGGCGTGCCGACGCAGATGAAATGCACGTCGGCGAAGTCAGCCACCTCCTGGTACGAGGTGGTGAAGCGCAAGCGGCCCGAGGCGAGGTTGGCGCGCAGCAGGTCGTCGAGCCCGGCCTCGTGGAACGGCATCTGCCCGGCGCTCAGCTTGGCAATCTTGGCCTCGTCGACGTCGAAGCCGAGCACCTCGTAGCCGAGCTCGGCGAAGCAGATGGCGTACGTGGCACCGAGATAGCCCGTGCCGAGGAACGCCAGGCGGGGCCGGGCGGCGCCGGACGGCGGCTCGACCTCGGGGAAGGCCGGCACGCTCTGATGGGTCGGGTACGGGATGGTCACGGGGAGAAACTCCACTCACAAGGGCGCCGGAGGGGGCCTGCGCCGAAACGTGGCATTCACCTTCTCATGGCGGCGCACGCTCGATCCGTGCACCGTCCGCGGCGAAGGATAGTGCGCGTACCCTACGCGTCGGTAACATAGGGCGGGAGCCGTACAGGGAGGGCCACAGCCATGTCTGATTTCGACGTTTACCAGCTGCCGGAGGACCACGAAACCATCCGCGCGGCCGTACGCGAGGTCTGCGACGCGCGCGTGGCGCCGAACGCGGCCGAGGCGGACGAGAACGCCGAGTTCCCGAAGGCGTCCTACGACGCCCTGCGTTCCTCCGACTTCCACGCGCCGCACATCCCCGTCGAATACGGCGGCGCCGGCGCGGACGCCCTGGCCACCGCGATCGTGATCGAGGAGGTCGCCCGCGCCTGCGCCAGCTCGTCGCTGATCCCGGCGGTCAACAAGCTGGGCACGATGCCGGTGATCCTGGCCGGCTCCGAGGAGCTCAAGCGGAAGTACCTGACCCCGGTCGCGGCGGGCGAGGGCATGTTCTCGTACTGCCTGTCGGAGCCGGAGGCCGGCAGCGACGCGGCCTCGATGACCACCCGCGCGGTACGCGACGGCGACTACTGGGTGCTCAACGGCGTCAAGCGCTGGATCACCAACGCCGGCGTCTCGGAGTACTACACGGTCTTCGCCGTCACCGACCCGAGCGCCCGCTCGCGCGGCATCTCCGCGTTCGTGGTGGAGAAGTCCGACGAGGGCGTCAGCTTCGGCGCGCCGGAGAAGAAGCTGGGCATCAAGGGCAGCCCGACCTGCGAGGTCTACTTCGACAACGTCCGCATCCCGCTGGACCGGATGATCGGCGACGAGGGCACCGGCTTCGCCACCGCGATGAAGACCCTCGACCACACCCGGGTCACGATCGCGGCGCAGGCGATCGGCATCGCCCAGGGCGCGCTCGACTTCGCCAAGGGCTACGTCCGGGAGCGCAAGCAGTTCGGCAAGCCGCTCGCCGACTTCCAGGGCGTGCAGTTCATGCTCGCCGACATGGGCATGAAACTCGAGGCGGCCCGGCAGCTGACCTACGTGGCGGCGGGCAAGAGCGAGCGCGGCGACGCGGACCTGACCTATTTCGGCGCGGCCGCGAAGTGCTTCGCGTCGGACGCCGCGATGGAGATCACCACGGACGCGGTCCAGCTGCTCGGCGGGTACGGCTACACCCGCGACTACCCGGTCGAGCGGATGATGCGCGACGCCAAGATCACCCAGATCTACGAGGGCACCAACCAGGTCCAGCGCATCGTCATGGCCCGCCAGCTCCTCAAGGACTGACGGCGGCCGTGTGGCCGGGCGAACACGCCCGGCCACTCCTGCGTCACTCGGCCGTAGCGCGGGTGTCGTCGTCGGCCTCGTCGGCCGGGCGTTCGAGGTTGGTCACGGTCATCGCCCGCCGGTCCTGGCTGGCGGCGGTCGTCGCCTCTCCCGGAACGTTCAGCGGGGTGGTCGGATCCGCGCCGGGATCGGGGCGCTCCGTGCCGGCGATCGACATCGCCTTGGTGGTCTCCTCCGTCCTGGTGCCGGCCGGGGTCACGACGGTGGCCTCGTCGGGCGCCGGGAACGTCAGCAACTGGGTGCGTTCCGCCGGCGGATCGACGGTGCCGACCCGGATGACCTCGGTCTTCTCGCCGGACTCGGTGGCGGCGGGCAGGCGTAGCACCTCGGTCTTCTCGCCGGACTCCGCGGGCGGCGCCGACAGGCGCAGCACCTGCGTCATCTCCCCGGAGCCGGCGCCCTGCGGGTCCGGCAGCACCAGCCGAGTGGTCGCGTCGTCGTCCGGCCCGCCGACCGGAGCGGCCCCGTTCGCAGCCACGTCGTCGCCCGCGGCCCGCGCGCCGAGCACGTCGCGGGTGTCGTCCGTCGCGGCCACGTCGCGCGCCTCGTCGCCGGCCGCAGGCGACCCGTCGCCGCCCGTCGCGGCCCCGGAGACCTCGGTCGGTTCGTCGTCGCCGCGGAGGGTGGCCCGGGAGACCACGGTCGGCTCGTCGTCGCCGCGCAGTTCGGCCCCGGAGACCTCGGTCGGTTCGTCGTCGCCGCGGAGGGTGGCCGCTGAGACCACGGTCGCCTCGTCCGCCTGCGTGGGTGCGGCCGCCGTCGTCGGGACCGTGGCGGGCGCCTCCGGCTGGGTGCCGATTCGGATGACCGTGGTCTTCTCGTCGCCGTCGTCGTCGACCGGCAGCACCGTCGTGTGGGGCTCGCCGCCGGTCGGGACGATCACCGTCCGGTCCGCCTGCACCACGAGCTGGGTGGTGTCGGTCGCCGGGGTCCGCATCGGCTGGCGCTGCTGCGGGATTATCGACGTCGTCTCCGAGGCCATCGGCGTGCCCGCCACCCGGGCCGCGCCGCGCGCCCGGCCGATCGTGCCGATCAGCAGGATCTCCGGCGGCTCGTACGCCCGCCACCGCCGCGCGCTCAGCGCCGTGCACAGCAGCGGCACCGCCAGCAGCACCGCCAGCCCGTAGCCGGGGGTGCTCACGTCGAAGCCGTCCTTGGCCACGTTCGCCGGCCAGACGCTCGCGTAGGAGTCCGGTGCCAGCCGGGCCCAGGCGCCGACCCCCGCGAAGGCCAACCCCGCCAGGGTCGGGCCGGCCGGCGAGATCGGGGCGAAGAGCAGGATCGCGTACGCCGCACCCGCGAGCAGGAGCAGCAGCACGCCGGAGAGCGACTCGATGCCGCCGTTGTCGCGCGCCCGGCCCGTCAGGTCCTGGTCGAAGCCGACACCACACAAGATCCAGATCGCCGGGGCAAGCACGAGGGCATACATGATCGACCGTAGATGGCGCACGCCCGGCACCGTACCCGCCTGCGGCAACGCCCAGAAAGAGCCGCCGTAACGTATCGGTCATGAGTGACCATCCCGTGGGACGGCTGACTTCGCACTCGCGGGTCACGCTCAGCCGAATCATGATCGCGACCGACGTCAACCTGTACGGCACGGTGCACGGAGGCGTCCTGATGAAGTTCGTCGACGACGTGGCCGGCGCCGCCGCGGCGCGGCACAGTGGCGGGACCGCGGTCACCGCCGCGATCGACGAGATCCTGTTCATGGAGCCGGTGCGGGTCGGCGATCTCGTGCACGCGTACGCGCAGGTGAACTGGACCGGGAGCACCTCGATGGAGGTCGGGGTCAAGCTGACCGCCGAGCGCTGGGACACCGCCGGCGGCGAGCCACTCACGGTGGCCACGGCCTACCTGGTCTTCGTCGGGGTGGACGTCTCCGGGCATCCGCGGGCGATCCCGCCGGTGTTGCCGGAGTCGCCGGACGACGAGCGGCGCTTCCGCGAGGCGATCATCCGCCGGGAGCACCGGCTGGCCCGGCGCAAGGCGATCCAGGACGCGCGGGCGACCCTGGCTGAATAGACGTTAGGGTGGCGGCATGACGACGGGCACAGTGCTGTGGACCCCGCCGGCGGACGTTCTCGAGACGTCCCGGATGGGGCGGTTCATGACCTGGCTGAGGGCCGAGCGCGGCGTTGACGCGGCCGGCTACGCCGAGCTGTGGCAGTGGTCCGTCGACGACCTCGAGGGCTTCTGGCGCGCCGTCTGGGACTACTTCGACGTGATCGCGCACGACCAGCCGACGGCGACGCTGCCCGATGCCACGATGCCGGGCGCGCGGTGGTTCCCCGGCGCCACGCTCAACTACGCCGAGCACGTGCTGCGGATGCCGGGGCTCGGCGACGACGATCCGGTCGTCATCGCGTACTCGCAGACCCGCGAGCCGGTGACGCTCACCGCGCGGGAGCTTCGTGAGCAGGTCCGGCGGGTCGCCGCCGGCCTGCGCCGGCTCGGCGTCGGGCAGGGCGACCGGGTCGCGGCCTACGCGCCGACGATCCCGGAGACGTACGTCCTGATGCTGGCGACGGCGAGCCTCGGCGCGGTGTTCTCGTCGTGTGCGCCGGAGTTCGGCTCGCGCAGCGTCATCGACCGCTGGACCCAGATCGAGCCCAAGGTGCTGGTCGCGGTCGACGGCTACCGCTACGGCGACAAGGCGGTCGACCGGCGCGAGGAGGTCGCCGCGATCCGGGCGGCGCTGCCCAGCGTCGAGCACCTGATCACGATCGGCTACCTGGCCGGCGGCGGCGGGGACTGGGACGGCCTCGACGGCGACGACCCGCTGACCTTCGCGCCGGTCCCGTTCGACCATCCGCTCTACGTGCTCTACTCCTCGGGCACGACCGGCCTGCCGAAGCCGATCGTGCACGGCCACGGCGGCATCCTGCTCGAGCACCTGAAGATGCTCGCGCTGCACCAGGATCTCGGCCCGGGGGACCGGTTCTTCTGGTTCACCACCACCGGCTGGATGATGTGGAACTTCCTGGCCTCGGGCCCGGCGGTCGGCTCGGCGATCGTGCTCTTCGACGGCCATCCCGGCTACCCGGACCTGGACGCGACGTGGCGGCTCGCCGAGGACGCCGGGGTCACCTACTTCGGCACGTCCGCGCCGTTCCTGATGGCCTGCCGCAAGGCCGGCGTCGTCCCGCGGGCGGGCGCGATCCGCGGCGTCGGCTCGACCGGCGCGCCGCTGCCGCCGGAGGGCTTCCGCTGGGTCTACGAGGTTCTCGGCGACGCACCGCAGCTGCAGTCGCTGTCCGGCGGCACCGACGTGTGCACCGGCTTCGTCGGCGGCTCCCCGCTGCTGCCGGTGGTCGAGGGCGTCATCTCGTGCCGGGCGCTCGGCTCGCGGGTTGAGGCGTACGACTCGGACGGCAAGCCGGTCATCGGCCAGCTCGGTGAGCTGGTCATCACCGCGCCGATGCCGAGCATGCCTGTCGGCTTCTGGAACGACCCCGGCGGCCGGCGCTACTTCGAGGCCTACTTCGACGTGTACCCGGGCGTGTGGCGCCATGGCGACTGGATCACCATCGGCGAGGACGGCAGCTGCGTCATCACCGGCCGTTCCGATGCCACCCTCAACCGCGGCGGCGTGCGGCTGGGCACCTCCGAGTTCTACTCGGTGGTCGAGAGCGTGGCGGGCGTCGCCGACTCCGTCGTCGTGCACCTCGACGCCGACGGCCAGGACGAGTTGCTGCTCTTCGTGGTCCTGTCCGAGGGCGCCGACCTCGACGACGAGCTGCGCGGCCGGATCCGCGGAGAGCTGCGTGCCGCGCTCTCGCCGCGGCACGTCCCCGACGAGATCTACCGGGTACGCGCGGTGCCGCGCACCCTCTCGGCCAAGAAGCTGGAGGTACCGGTGAAGCGGATACTCACCGGCACCCCCGCGGATCGGGCCGCCGCCAAGGGCGCCCTGGCCAACCCCGAGTCGCTGACCGCGTTCGAGGAGCTGGCCGCGTCACGGCAGGCGGATCGTGATCCGCTCTGACGCGGTGCGGCTCTCCACCTTGGCCTGATCGAGGTTGTCGCAGAGCACGATGCTGGCGCCGGCGAGCAGCGGCGCCAGCAGCCAGTCCGCCGGGTCCGGGTAGGCGCGGGCGTCCACCAGCACCCGGTCGCCGGGCTTGATGCCCAGCTCGGCGGCGCGCTCGACGGCCGCCTGGCACACCGAGAGGTGGCTCTCCTCGACCGGGCCGGCCAGCGCCCGGTCGTTGGGGTCGACGGGGCCCGAGGAGACGAACCGGTCGCCGTAGCCGCGCACCTCGACGGTGTAGTCCAGGAAGCCGGGCGGCACCTCGCGCAGCGGGGCGGCGAGCGGCAGCAGGCCCGTCGCGTAGCGGTCGCCGGTGGCCCAGGCCGCGGCCGTGCCGGCCAGCTCCGGGCTGGTGAAGAGCACCTCCACCGGCTGCGGGTCCGGGCCCAGGTCCGCGGCGAGGCCGGCCGCCCAGGTGCCGAGCAGCAGCGCCGCGGTCTGCCAGTGCGGCGGCAGCAGCACCGCCACCGCGTCCCCGTGGCCGAGGCCCACCCCGTCGACGAGCAGGTTGGCGGTCTTGGCGACCCAGTTGTCCATCGTCGCGCCGGACAGCTCGGTGCGGTCGCCGCTCGCATCGTCGTACCAGGTCAGCAGGGGAGTGGTCGGGTCGCGGAGCACGGCCGCCGCGAGGGCCGCCGGAATCGTCTCAATCATCGCTGCCGACGATAGACCGTTGACCGTCCGTAACGGGATGATCTCGGGTCGGCGTGGCCGCGCGAAGACCTGGTAACGGTGCGATGTCTTGCGGTGTCGCGGTCGACACGGCAGTCATCGAGCGGCGTACCCTTGCCAGTGGTCTGGCCCACTTCCCCCGAGGAGTTTCTACGTGACCGCCGGTCGTCCGCCCCGAGTCCTCGTCGACGCCACGAGCGTCCCCGCCGACCGGGGCGGTGTCGGCAGATACGTCGACGGGCTCCTCGGCGCCCTCGGCGCTTTCGGCCCCGACCGCCTGGACCTCGCCGTGGTGGCGCAGCGTTCGGATGCGGAGCGTTACTCCAGGATGCTCACCGATGCCGAGGTGATCGCCGGCCCGTCGGCCGTCGCGCACCGGCCCGCGCGGCTGGCCTGGGAGCAGACCGGACTGCCGCTGCTGGCCCAGCAGGTCGGCGCCAAGGTGCTGCACTCGCCGTTCTACACGTGCCCGCTGCGGGCGGGATGCCCGGTGACGGTGACGGTGCACGACGCGACCTTCTTCACCGAGCCGGAGCATTACGACAACACGAAGCGCACCTTCTTCCGCAGCGCGATCAAGACGTCGCTGCGCCGCGCCGCCCGGGTCATCGTGCCGAGCAAGGCGACCCGCGACGAGCTGATCCGGCTGCTCGACGCGGACCCGACGCACATCGACGTGGCCTACCACGGCGTCGACCAGACGGCGTTCCACGCGCCCACCGAGGAGGAGAAGGCCCGGGTGCGGGCCCGGCTGGGCCTCACCGACGCGGGCTACGTCGCCTTCCTCGGCGCCAAGGAACCCCGCAAGAACGTCCCCAACCTGATCCGCGGCTGGGCCCGCGCGGTGGCCGACTGGCCGCACCCGCCGGCGCTCGTGATCGCGGGCGGCCAGGGTCACGACGACGACATCGACCGGGCGGTGGCCGAGGTGCCGCCGCACCTGCGCCTGCTGCGCCCCGGCTACCTGCGCTACACGGACCTGCCCGGCTTCCTCGGCGGCGCGCTGGTGGCCTGCTATCCGTCCTTCGGCGAGGGTTTCGGCCTGCCGATCCTCGAGGCGATGGCGTGCGCCACGCCGGTGCTGACCACGCCGCGGCTGTCGCTGCCCGAGGTCGGCGGCGACGCGGTGGCCTACACGACCGAGGATCCCGACCGGATCGCCGAGGACCTCGCTGACCTGCTGCACGACGAGCCCCGCCGGCTCTCGCTGGGGAAGGCGGGCTTCGACCGCGCCAAGGAATTCAGCTGGGCGACCAGCGCTGAGGTTCACGTCGCGACCTGGAACAGGGTGGCCCGGTGAGGGGTTCGGCTCCCCCGGCCGCCATAGATCGTTACACTGCGTGCGCATGAGTGAGAACCCGGGAGCCCTGTACGCCGTCATTCCCGCAGGTGGCAGTGGTACCCGTCTATGGCCGCTGTCCCGGGCCGGTCACCCCAAGTTTCTGCATCCGCTGACCGGCACGGACGCGTCGCTGCTGCAGGCGACGGTCGCCCGGCTCGCCCCGCTGACCGAGCCGAGCCGCGTCCTGATCGTCACCGGGGTCGCGCACGCCGCCGCGGTGGCCCGTCAGCTGACCGACCTGCCGGAGGAGAACATCCTCGTCGAGCCGTCGCCGCGCGACTCCTGCGCGGCGATCGCCCTCGCCGCCGCGGTGATCGCCCGCCGCGAGCCCGAGGCGATCATGGGCGCGTTCGCGGCCGACCACCTCATCGCCGACAGCAACCGCTTCCTCAGGGTGATCGAGCAGGCGATGGCCGGCGCCCGGCAGGGCCTGCTGATGACGCTGGGCATCACGCCGACCCGCGCGGAGACCGGCTACGGCTACCTGCAGTGCGGCGCCGGGGTCGGCGACGACGGGGTGCTCGCGGTCGAGGAGTTCAAGGAGAAGCCGTCCTACGACGTGGCGGAGAGCTACGTGAAGTCCGGCAACTACCTGTGGAACGCGGGCATGTTCGTCTGGCGGGTCGACGCCTTCCTGACGGAGCTCGCCCGCCAGCAGCCGCAACTGCACGCGGGCATCGCCCGGATCGCACAGGCCTGGGACTCACCGTCGTGCGAGGAGGTGCTCGGCGAGGTCTGGCCGACCCTGCCCCGCATCTCGGTGGACTACGCGGTGATGGAGGGTGCGGCCGCGGTCGGCCGGGTGGGCACGGTCCCCGGCGACTTCGGCTGGAACGACGTCGGCGACTTCCACACCCTCGGCGAGGTGCTGGCCGCGGACAGCGCGGGCAACGTGGTGGTCGGCCACGACGTGTCGGCCCAGCCGGACGTGCTGCTCCGCGAGACGGAGAACCTGGTCGTGGTCCCGAACTCCGGCCGCCTGGTGGCGGCGCTGGGCGTCCGCGACCTGGTCATCGTGGACACCCCGGACGCGGTCCTGGTCTGCCCGCGCGACCGGGCCCAGGAGGTCAAGTCTCTGGTGGACGAGCTCAAGGACAAGGGGCACCTGCACTACATCTGACCGGCCCGGCTACATCCGGGCGAAGGCGGGCGCGAACTGCTGCACCACCCCGTCGGCCAGGGGCGCGGGCAGCTTGTCCGCGGTGAACCAGGCCAGGTCCGCCGATTCGTCGCTGATCTGCTCGACCGCGCCGGCCGGGCAGACGGCGAGGAAGCGCACGTCGTAGTGGTAGGACGGCCCGGCCGGCACGCCCCTGGCCGGCGCGCAGCGCACGGCGTGGATGTCGACGTCGATCGGGTCCGGGTCGAGCCGCAGGCCGGCGATGCCGGACTCCTCGGTGGCCTCGCGCAGCGCGGCGCCCGCGAGGTCGTCGTCGGCGGCCTCGCAGTGCCCGCCGACCTGCATCCACGTGCCGAGCCGCCCATGCAGGCAGAGCAGCACCCGGCGCCGCTCGTCGACGATGAGGGCGCTGGCGGTGACGTGCCCGGCCCGATGCGCGCGGGTCAGCGCGACCGGCCCGGCGCCGAGCAGCTCGAGGGTCCGCTTCCTGGCCAGGTCGGCGGCCTCCGAGGTGGCCCGCCACCGGCTGAGCGTCTCCACGGCGTCCGGCAGCTGGATCACCGCGGGATCCCGTCGGCGACGGTGACGGTGGCACCGGCGCCGGAGTAGGCGACGGATGACGACAGGCCCTCGGCGGCCAGGGCCGCGCGCAGCCGGTGCAGGTCGGCGCCGAAGCGCATGAGCGCCGCCGCGGTCGCATCCGGGGGAGCGCACCTGAGCACGCCCGGCGCACTCGCCTCGATCACGGTTCCCTCGGCGATCACGTCCGCCACCAGGTCCCGGGCCCGCGCGATCGCGGCCGGCGGGCCGCCCGGACCGGCCGGCGGGCC
>NZ_JBEZXZ010000091.1:0-33716 GCF_040638275.1 Actinoplanes sp. NPDC026623
TGAGCCGCTCCGCAGCCCTGGCAGCGGCGGCCGCCGAGAGCGCGCCGGCATACCCCACCACGCCCACGTCGCCTCCTGCGCCACGAGTGCCCGCCGCACCGCGCAGGCCCACCCCACCCGCGCCGCCGTCCGCAGCCCGCGTGCCCGCCGCGCGACGAGCGGCCACCCCACCCGCGCCGCGCCCTGCACCACAAATGCCCACCCCACCCGCAGCACCCTCTGCACCACGAAAGCCCGCCGCACCGCCAGCAGCCACCCCACCCGCGCCGCCCTCTGCACTACAAAGGCCTTCTACCCCGCGGCCTACTCAGCGGCCTGGTCTCGCACCGCAGCCGAACCAGCCGCCACAGCAACCGACGGCACCGATCCAGGCACCGATCCGGCCACCCCGATCAACCCAGTCGCCAGCCCGCCTGCCACCGCCGGCAGGGCACCCTTCCCCGCAGACGCTGCCACCCCGGACATCGCCTCGGCAGCCGTGGACGACATCGCAAGCACCGGCAACACCGACCGTCGCAATGCCGCTGCAGTGCGTGCCACCACCAGCCCACGGCGGACTCGCCGGGGCAGAGAGTGGGTCAGCAGCGGCCCGGCGGTCGCGACCGACCCGACCAGCACCCTCCCCAGCCGCCCCGCCGGTGAGGCTTCCGGCGTCACCTCGGCCGCGATCGGGTCCCGGTGGGTATTCCCTGAATAAAGGTGGCCACTGCGAGACGGTGGGCACGGTGACACTCGGCCATTTCCGGCAAGCCCGGGTCCGCGACGGTCACCGTGCGAACGCCAGCTCAAAGCCCAACCGAATCTATTTCCCGCCAGGCCTGTACTCGGCACCAGCACGGCGGGTGAAAAGGGCCGTCCCGCGTTGGGTGAAATGGATTGCTGCGCGTTTGGTGAAATGTGCGGACCGGACGATTCGCCGCGATCGCGCGCCTCCTGAGTGCAGATATCGGAGACCAATGTTTGACGACGCGGGATACGCACTCACATCGACTACCAGGGAGCGCATGCCAGCCACGCGGTTGGCGTTATCGCCTTGGTCCGCACTTCGCAAACGGTCACCACGAGGCAGACCGGCTCGGGTGCAAGGTCGTCTTTGGCGACATGGCGTTTGAATCTCCGAGCCTTTTCAACGTGCCCGGGCGGCAGCGCCCGGCGCAGGTCAACGGCCCGGACATCTCTGGCCGGAGGCCAGATTTGACATTGCTCTCTGTCGATCATGAACGACGAGGTTGCGCACTGCTGCCATGATCCGCGGGATGGGACCAGCGGTGGCCTGGCCGGTCAGCCCATCGGCTCCTCCGGTGCGGCCCTGAAGGCGACCGTCGTGGCGGATCCCTGCGCCACCACCTGCACACCCCAGCCGTGCCCGGTCAGGTAGAGCACCGACCCCTCGTCGTTGACGATCCGATAACCGCACTCCGGGGCCTGCCTGCGGTAGTGCTCCAGCACGCGCTCCGGCTCTGGCGCGGAGACGGTCACCGTGGCGGCGTTCCCGGAGTCGGCGGCGTGCTCGATGCGGCTGCCGGGCGGCAGGTCCAGGCCGGGCGCCACACCGGTGATCGTGCGGCCGTCGGCCACGACCGGGTGGCCGCCCTTGGGCCGGGCCGATCCGGGCGCCGCGCAACCGATCGGCGCGGCCGGCGCGGCACTGCCGGACCCGGCGGCGCCGGGCACCACGCCAGCGGTCGGCGCGGCACTGCCGGATGCGGCGGCGCCCGGCCACGGGCCGGCGGTCGGCGGGCCGGCGTCGTCGCACGCGGTGAGCAGGCCGAGCGCGAGTACGGCGGCGACCGCCGCCGTACCGGTGTGCCGGATCATGGATTTGCCTCCCGGCGTTTGCGCGGTAAGCCTCGATCCTCCGGCCCGGGGCCGGACCCGCGCAACGTGCGGCCGCCCCCGGAAGGATCCCCGGGGTCGGCCGCGGCGCGGGTCAGCCGGCCCGGACCAGTTCGGGCTCGGGCAGCTGCTCCTCGGTGCCGGCCACGGCGGGCCGGGTGCGGCCCCGCATGAAGCGCGGCGCCCACCAGTTCGCCGAGCCGAGCAGCGTCATCAGCGACGGCAGCACGACCGCCCGGATGATCGTCGCGTCGAGCAGGATCGCCGCGGCCAGGCCGACGCCGAGCTGCTTCATGTCGATCGTGCTCAGGGTGGCGAAGATCGAGAAGACCGCCACCATGACGATCGCGGCGCTGCTCACCACGCCGGCCGAGCCGGTGATGCCCTCGGCGACGGCCTGGCGGTTCGGCACGCCGCGGAGCACCGCCTCGCGGATCCGGCTCACCACGAAGACGTGGTAGTCCATGGACAATCCGAACAGGACCACGAACAGGAACAGCGGCAGCCAGGTGACGATCGCGCCCATCGAGGTGAAGCTCAGCATCCCCTCGGCCCAGGTGTGCTGGAAGACCAGGACCAGCAGGCCGTACGCGGCGGCGGCGGAGAGCAGGTTGAGCAGGATCGCGGTCCCCGCGACGACCACCGAGCGGAAGGTCCAGGCCATCACCAGGAACGTCAGCACCAGGACGAACAGGACGACGATCGGCAGCTTGTGCCACACGTGCGCCGCGTAGTCCTCGCTCGCGGCGACATCGCCGCCGACGGCGTACGAGACGCCCGGGATGGCGCCGAGTGCGGCCGGCGCCAGGTCGTCGCGGAGCCGGTGCAGGGACTCGCCGGCCTCGTCGCTGCGCGAGGAGAACGGGGTGGCGATCGACAGCAGGCTCACCCGCCGGTCCGGTGACACCTCGATCTTCGGGCCGGTCTCCTCGACCGGCGCGAACAACGGGTCGCCGCCGGCGCCGGCGGCCAGGCCGGTCAGGGCCGCCTTGACGGCGGCGGCCTGCTCCGCGGGAGCCTGCACGGCCACGAGGTGGCTGGTGCCGTTGCTCGGGTACGCGGCGGCCAGCCGGTCGTAGGCCTGCATCGCCGGGGTGGTCCGGGGCAGGTCCTCGGTGCCCGGGAACTTGAGCTGCATGCCCAGCGCCGGCGCGGCCAGGGCGAGCAGCAGCCCGACGCTGACCACCAGGGTGGGCAGCGGCCGGCGCAGGGCCGGGCGCAGCACGAACGGCCAGAACCACCCGGGGCCGCCGGTACGGCGTGCGGTGAGGCGCCACAGCAGCGGCACGCGCGGCCGGTCGACCCAGCGGCCGAGCTTGGCGAGCAGCGCCGGCAGGACCGTGAGGGAGCCGATCACCGCGACGGCGACGACGAGGATCGAGCCGACGGCCAGCGACGAGAAGATGGCGTCCCCCGCGAGGAAGAGGCCGGACATCGCGATGACGACCGCCGTACCGGAGACGACCACCGCGTGGCCGGAGGTCTCCGCCGCGATCTCCACCGCGTCGACGTGGCCGCGGCCCTTGGCGCGTTCCTCTCGTTCCCGCCGGACGTAGAACAGCGAGTAGTCGATGCCGACGGCCATGCCGATGAGCAGGATGACGCTGCTGGTCGAGTCGCTGGCCGGCACGAGGTGCGAGGCCAGGGTGGACAGACCGATGGCGGCGGCCACCGACGAGAGTGCCAGCAGCACCGGCACGCCGGCGGCGATCAGCGCGCCGAACGCGACGATCAGGATGGCCAGGGTGACGGGCAGGCTGAGCAGTTCGGCGCGTTCGAAGTCGGCGCCGAGGGTGTCGTCGAGGGCCTTGCCGATCGACGGGCCGCCGACCTGCTCGACCCGCAGCGCGGGATGCGCGGTCTGCACCTGCGCGGTCGCCGCGCGCAGCGGCTCGACGCGGTCGGACGCCGTGTCGGGGTCGCCGCTCATGGTGATCGGGAGCAGCAGCGCGGTGCCGTCGCGGGCCGCGACCGGGTCGCCGACCCCCGCCACCCCGGGCACGCCGCGCAGCTTCGCCGCCGCGTCTGTCGCGGCGGCCTTCGCGGCCGCCTGGTCCAGCGGGCCGGTGCGGGAGGTGATCAGGACGTTGTCGACCGCCGGTTCGTCGCCGAACGCGCCCTTCTCGATCATCACGGAGGCCCGCCCGGACTCGCCGACCGCCATGTCCTCGGCGGTGGCCTCCTTCAGTCCGGAGGCGTTGCCGCCGGCGAAGCACACCGCCACGAAGACCATCCACAGCGCGAGCGCGCGCCACGGGTGTTCGGCGCTCCATCTCGCCACGCGTACGGTCACCGGTCGCCTGCCCATCGCGGGCCTCCTACACGTCAGGGGTTTCTGTGTCGAACCTGAACGTAGGTAGCGCAAGAGCTGTGAACATCCGGGCTGGACCCGCGTGCGCCCCTGATCCCGGCGCCGGCGGGCCGCGGACGGATAGGCGACAGCGGCAAGCGGCAAAACGCATCTATCCGGCGCAGCCCCACCGGCGCACCGGATATTTCGGGTCGCAAGCCCCGACATCGGGGTCAGGGTTTCCCCCGTGCCGCCCCCGAGCGCGGCCCGGCGACGCCACGGCCGCCGGGTCGTTGACGCCGGAACAGGAAAGGACAAAATGGTCGGATGACGATTCCGCGCCCGCCCGCGCCCTGGCTCATCCGGCCCGTCAAGGAGCAGGCGACCACCCCGCCGCCGTTCACCGGGGACTGGGCGCCGGTCGACACCCGGCTCGACGACGTCGAGTTGCTGACGGTCCCCGCCGGACAGGGCCCGGAGGACGTGGTGGTCGGCCCCGAGGGCCACGTCTACTCCGGCACGGAGGACGGGCGGGTCTGGCGCTGGCAGCCCGACGCGCGCGCCGGCGCCCGGCCCGACCAGATCGCCGACACCGGCGGACGGCCGCTGGGCATCGAGATCGATCCGCGCGACGGCAGCCTGATCGTCTGCGACGCCTACCGCGGCCTGCTGCGGATCACCGACGACGGCACCATCACCGACCTGGCGCACCGGGCCGCCGACAGCCGCATCCTGTTCTGCAACAACGCCGCCGTGGCCCGCGACGGCGTCGTCTACTTCACCGACAGCTCCAACCGCTTCCCGGTCTCGCACTGGCGCCGCGACCTGCTGGAGCACCGGCCCAACGGCCGCGTCCTCGCGTACGACCCGGCGAGCGGGCGCACCGACGTGGTGGCCGAGGGCTTCTACTTCCCCAACGGGGTGGCGCTCACCCCGGACGAGGACGCGCTGCTGGTGTGCGAGACGGTGAGACACCGGCTGCTGCGCCTGTCGCTGCCGGACGGCGCCGTGCGGGACCTCGGCGACCTGCCCGCGTACCCGGACAACATGTCGTCGGTCGGCGACGGGACATATTGGATCGCGCTGGCCAGCCCGCGGGTCCCGATCGCCGAGCGGCTGCTGCCGCACCCGCACCTGCGCCGGATCGCGGCGGTGCTGCCCACCCGCCTGCAGCCTCAGCCGATTCCGTACGTCATCATGGCCCTTGTGGACGGGGACGGCGCCGTGCTGCGCACCCTGCACGGTCCGGCCGGCCGGTACGTGATGGCGACCGGCGTACGCCAGCACGGTGACACGCTCTGGCTCGGCAGCCTCACCGAGCGTGCGATCGCCCGCACTTCGCTCCAATAATTGTCATCTCTCCGTTATTGAACGCTTACGGGAAGTAACAATTGAGCCTCTCGGCGAATTCACGAGGCCTAGACTCCGAGTACTACGCACGTGCGCACTTGAATCGGCCTCGGATCCGGCAACAATCGAGTCATGACGTACGGCAAGAAGGATCTGCCCTTCCCCTATGATCAGGACTTTTCTGGCATCGTCACGCGGGTCAAGGGCATCCGGGAGGCGACCCGGGTCGCGCTCGTCAACTCGCCGAAGGTGGCCTCGTACCTCAAGGCCGGCTCCAACCTGATCGAGCAGCACTTCGGCGGCGACGACGTGCACGCGGTCGCCGCCGAGAGTGGCCGTAAGCCGTACTGGTCCGGCATCCGCTTCCTCAGCGAGCGCGCCCTGTCGCGCGAGATGGAGAATCTGGAGCCGCCCTTCCTGCGCCAGAAGGGTGACGGGCCCTACCGCTCCACCTGGGCCTGCCACGACGACTACCTCAACGACCTGCTGGCCTTCGTCTTCCACGACATGAACTACGACCCGCAATACAACCCGGAGATCGACACCCGGGGCAGCTGGCTCAACACCGACGCCTGCTTCGCCGACGTGGTCGACCGGGCCACCTACTACGAGCTCCAGGCGATCTGCCAGATGCCCCTGTTCCGGCTGCAGTTGCTGATGGTCGCCACCGCGCACCGCAACGACGGCATCCACGACGCGATCGCCAGCAACTACGAGGGCGCGCTCGACCCGTGGAAGAAGATCTACGAGTCGGTGATCGAGTCCCGCGGTTTCCAGCTGCGCAAGGGCATCACGCTCGACCAGTTCGCCAACATGCTCGCCGCGATCACCGAGGGTTTCGCCATCCGCAATCTCGGCGATCCCGGGGCCGGCGTCGTCGGCGAGGGCCCCTCGGAGAACCTGGCCGGCATGGCCGTGCTCGCCATCCTCAACAGCTACCTGGAGCCGGCGGGCACGCCCACCGACACGACGCTCCGCGAGTCGTTCGACGAGATCTGCGCCCGAGCGCACCCGGAAACCGATGCCGACGACGACGCCACCACAGACGACTGCGGGGGACCGACATGACGAGCACGACCGAACGGGCCACGATCCCGGCCGTCGCGGAACCCTCCTGGTGGGAGCGGCAGGGCGACCTGATCATGCGCCGGCCGTTCAACGAGTGGACGTTCACCCACATGAACTGGCTGATGCCCACCGAGCGTGTGACCCGCAGCGGCCCGCACCGGCCCCTGCCGCTGAGCCCGGACCCGCTCGACCTGACCTACCGCTTCGAGGACGTCGACCACGACCTGTCCGACCTGCACCGCCGCACGTTCACGACCGCCTTCGTCGTCCTGCACCGCGGCGAGATCGTGCACGAGACCTATCCCGGCGCCTTCGCCGGGCCGCGCACCCGGATGCAGCTGTTCAGCATCTCCAAGTCGGTGACCTCGATGCTGATCGGCATCGCCCTGGCCGACGGCGCCATCGGCAGCGTGAAGGACCTCGTCACCGACTACCGGCCCGACTTCATCGGCACCGCCTACGACGGCACCACCCTGGCCGAGCTGCTCGACATGACCAGCGGCGTCGGCGAGGCCGAGACGTGGGACGTGCCCGACAGCGGCATCAAGCGCTTCGAGCAGGCCGTGCTGGGCGGCGGCGACGTCGCCTCGGTGATCCGCTCGGCACCCCGCATGGCCGGGCCCGGCGAGCGCTTCAACTACTCGACGTTCGACGCCCAGATCCTCGGCTGGGTGCTCGAGGCGGCGACCGGCTCCTCGCTGGCGGCGTATGCCTCGAAGCGCCTGTGGCGCTACATCGGCGCGGATCGCGACGCCTACTACTGGCTCACCCGGGCTCGCCCGCGCACGGCGATCGGCGCCGGCTCGTTCAACGCCACCCCGCGCGACGTCGCCCGCCTCGGCCTGCTCATGGCGAACGACGGGATCGCCGACGGCATCCAGGTGGTCCCCCGCGACTGGGTCCGCCGCAGCCGCGGCAGCGACCTCCCCCAGCTTGCGGTCGGCTCGCTCGGCCCGAGCGGTTACCAGCACTACGGCTACGCCAACCAGTGGTGGACGCTGGGCGACAGCGCGTTCCAGGCGTTCACCGGCGTGGGCGTGCACGGCCAGTACCTCTTCGTCGACCCCAGCGCCGACATCGTGATCGTCAAGTGCAGCGCCTGGCCCACCCAGGACGACGAGCGCCGCGACCTCGAGACCATCACCGCGCTGCGCCGCATCGCCGATCATTTCGCCTGACCCGCTTTTTCACTCCATTTCGCCATTCCGTCCGGGCTTCCTCATGCCCGAAAAACCCACCCTGAAAAGGATCGATAGATGAACTCTGCCCTGCTCAAATGGGTGGCCGCCATTAATGTCACCCTCGTCTGCGCCGCCATTCTGCTCTTTGTCGGCGGCCCGGCGTCCGCGGCCATCGCACCGGGCACCGTCATCGTCTCCGGCAACGCGACGCTGCCGGCCGAGCTGTCGTCGCTGGCGACCGGCAAGCGGATCGCCTACACGACGACCGCCCTCGGCGGCGGCACGGCCACCGCCACCGGCCTGGTCATGACGCCGAAGAGCAACAAGAAGAACAAGACCGTGGTGTGGGGTCACGGCACGACCGGGCTGGCCGACAAGTGCGCGCCGTCGGCCAGCCAGGCCGTGTTCTGGCCCGAGGCCCGGGCGGCGATCGCGGCCCTGCTGGCCAAGGGCTGGACCGTCACGGCCCCGGACTACCCGGGCCTCGGAACGCCGGGCGCCCACCCGTACCTGGTTGGCCTGAGCGAGGCCCGCTCGATGATCGACAGCGTCAAGGCGGCGCGCAGCCTCGACAGCAAGCTCACCACGCAGTACGCGGTCGACGGCCACTCGCAGGGCGGGCAGGGTGCGCTGTTCACCGGCCAGATCGCCGCCGCCTACGACGGCCCGCTGGTGCTCAAGGGAGTGTCCTCGATCGCCCCGGTGTCGAACGTGCAGATCTTCGCCCCGCTCGTCCCCGGCACGCCCGGCCAGGGCTACCTCGTCATGAGCCTGTACGGGCTGAACGCCGTCAACCCGGCCTTCGACCCGAACTCGGTGCTGGCGGCGCCGGCCAGGCAGCAGGCGCCGGTGCTGCAGAGCGGCTGCCTGCTCGAGATCCTCAGCGCGTACGGATCCCTGACGCCGGAGGAGTTGCTGGTCGGCGGCGCGCTGCCGCAGACGGTGATCGACCAGCTCGCCGCCAACGTCGACCCGGCGCAGAGCGCCCCGACCGCGCCCATCCTGCTGATTCAGGGCACCGACGACGAGGCCGTGCCCTACGGGCTCACCGCGGGACCACTGCTGGATGAGCTGAACGCCTACCACACCCAGCCGGTGGAATTCGTGACGGTCGACGGCGCCAACCACGACCAGACCGTCTTCGCGACGACCGGCCAGGTCGCCAACTGGATCGCCGCCCGCTTCGCCTGACGGCGAACCCGGAACTGACGGCACCCCGCGCGATCCACCCCCGTGCGGGGTGCCGTCACAACACGAGAACCACCGACCACACAGTGAGGCACGAGCGATGAACTACACGGTGCGACCCCCCGCCTGTTCCTTCGCCGCCCGCACCGGCGCACCGCGGTCTTCGCGGCATCCCCGCCGATGCGCGCGCACGACCGTCGTCCGCTCCCCCGCGCCGCCGGTGCACGACATGTCCGTACCGGAGCTGACGGCCCTGGCCGGCGGCAATGATCCGCACCGGGCCCGGGCGGTGCTCGAACTGATCGGCCGGGTCCGGACGGACGACGACGCGACCGACGCGCTGGGCGAGCTGAGCCGCCTGCGGTCGCTTCGCGACGACCGGATGTTCCACCTGGTCTCGCTGGCCTGGGCCGCGATCATCGGCCTGCTCGCCGCCGCGACCGAACGGTCCTGGATGACCGCGCACGCCGCCTTCGCCGACCTCGACCCCGACGACCGCCTGGCGCTGCTGCTCTACCTCGAAAGCACCAGCGATCTCGCCGGCGACTTCGACTCGCGTGCCTGACCGGCGCCGGTCAGCGAAGCAGTGCCGTCAGGCCGGCGACGACGGCCCGGATCCCGTTGCCGAGGGCGGGCAGCGCGTACGGGTCATTGTTGTCGAGCAGGGAGCCGATGACGCAGCCGCCGCAGACGCAGAGCAGCACCACGAGGCTCACCACGAGCAGCACGATCGAGGCGGCCATGCCGGGGTACTTCTGCGGCGGCGCGCCCATCGCACCGGCCATGAAGGCGATCATCGGGGCCCGGTACTCGAGCTCGACGGTCTGCCCCGGGAGCACCGTGACGTTCAGGTCCGCGACGCCGATCCGGGACGGGATCAGGTAGGGAACGTGCACGTGCACGTGGTACTGGCCCGGCTGCACGGGCAGGACGGTGCGGTTCCAGGCGCCCTGGATCTGGTGTCCGTTGATCTCCACCCGTGGCTTGAAGAGTCCCATGAGGAACGCGATCGGGTGGTACTTCAACGTGAGCGCGATCGCGCCGCCCTCGTTACCCTGCGGCGGGTAACCCGGGTCCTGCTCGTACATGAGGTGTTCCTCCCGTTTGCGGGCACGAAGAATAGCGTCCCGCGCACGGAGCGCGATAGGCGGCTACGACGCCGACCAGAACAGTGCCCGGGCGAACTCGGCGTAGAGGCCCTTGGGGTGCGCCCGGAACAGCGGCTCGGTGCCGAACATGACCGCCCTGCCGCCCCGGGCCGTGGCGCCCGAGATCACCGCCGCCTGGCCCGCCGCCTGCTCCGGGCCGCCGGCGCCCGGCGCGGTCGGCAGCCAGTGCCCGGCGACCAGCGGGGCGGCGGCGTAGCTCTGCTCGACCGTGAAGCCGGTGCCGGTGAACCAGATCGGCGAGTAGACGAAGGCGTGCGGTGGCGATCCCGCGCCGACGACCGCCCCGGTGTTGCGCACCGAGACGACGCCGTTGGCATCGGCACGGCCGGTGACCGCGGTCGCCGGCAGCAGCCCGGCCGCCGCGTTGAAGGCCGCGCCGGTGCGGCCCCGGGTCACCACCCCGCCGCGGGCGAGCAACTCGTCGACCTCGGCCTTGCCGGCCGCGTTGAGCCCCGCATAGGAGAGCCCCGCGGAGACCACGAGGGTGCCGACGTCCGAAAGCTCCGCGCCCGCGTTGAGCAGCGCCGTCGAGACCGTACGCACCTCGAAGCCCATCTCGCGCAGGGCGAACAGTTCGTCGGCCGAGACCGCGGCCGCGATCACCGGCCTGGTGAACGGGGTGCCGACGGGTCCGCGGGCGGCGGTGAACCGTACGCCGTAACGGTCCGCCACGATCTCGGCCTCGCGGCGCGCGGCGGCCGGGACCACGACGGTGGCCGCGCCGGTGCGGCTCAGCGTGACGCCGAGATCGAGCAGGGCGTTGACGGCGCGCACGTCGGCGCGGTCGCGCATGGTCAGGGCCAGGTCGCGGCCCTTGGCGGCGGTGACGGCACCGGTCGGCGACGCCGCCGTGACCGCGATGCCGGACACCGGCGGCGAGGCCGTGGCGCTGATGTCGACCGTGGCGCCCCAGAGCAGGCGGTTGCTCCAGCCGGAGATGTCGTACATCTGCGGCACCAGGGCCGAGATGTCCCGGCCCGCCTCGAGCAGCGCGTTGGCCAGGCCGCGCTTGGGCTGGTGCATGTCGACGAGGTAGGTGCCCGCGCGGTAGCCGCGGGTACCGAGGACGAAGTCGCGGCGGGCCTTGGTGACCCGTACGTCGTTGGCGACCAGGTGGTCGACCAGCCGGGCCGCGGCGGCCGGGGACCGCTGCGCGCCGCCGGCCGGGATGACGTAGGCGCGCGGGAACCGGGTCGAGTAGCGGTCCTCGGGGCCGAAGCCCGCCACGTAACCGTCCGGGACCGTCGGCGACGGCGAACCCGCCCGGCCGCGCCGGAACTGCTCGATCTGATCGGCGAGCAGCGCGGCGCGGTGGGTGTCCGCATAGGTCAGCGCGGCCCCGATCGTCGCCGCGACGACGTCGGTGTTCACCGACGTGCGGCGGCGTAACTCCTCGACCGGCAGCGTCTCGTACGCCTCGTGGTTGACCGGCAGGGGCATCTCCACCGTGTGCCCGACGGCGCCCTGGTAGATCGCGTACATCGGGGTGAAGATCGGCGGCCAGTCGTCCCAGTCCCCCGGCTGGTAGTCGCGGAACGGGATGTCGGCGCGCGCGGTCTCGGGGTGGCCGAGCCGCCGGATGGCGGCCTCCATGCCCTCGGCGTTCGGCAGCGCGTGCTTGATGTAGAGGTCGTACTCGTAGTTCTGGCCGTGCGGGGGCGTCGCCGGCTCGATCAGGGTGGTGCCGGTGTAGCCGTGCTCGTCGAGCATCACGAACGGCTGGGTCGCGATGACCACGTCGCGCACCGCCCGCGACTCCGGCTGCGAATCCGTCGCGAAGTCGCGGTTGATGTCGAACCCGGCGCCGTTGGCCCGGGTGCCGGCGATCCGCCCGTCCGGGTTGTTGGTCACGGTCACGTACAGCCGGGTGCGGTCGAGCAGGCGCCGGGTCGCGGCGTCGGTGGCGGCGGCGAGCCGTTCGATGACGCGCATGGCGCCGTCGGTGCCCTCCCACTCGTCGCCGTGGATGTTCGCGTTGATCCATACCGGAGTCTTGTAGCCGCGCCGCAGCGCCCGGTCGCGCCGGGCCGCGCGCGGGTGGTCCTCGATCAGCGCGCGCCAGCGGTCCTGGCGGGCCGCCTCCGCGGCGGACTCCGGTGCGGTCACCGTGACCAGATAAAGGTCGCGGCCGAGGGCGGAGTGCCCGACCACCTCGGCGGAGACCCGGTCGGAGGCCGCCTGCAGCGCGTTCAGCCGGGGCGCGATCGCGTGGTACGGGAGCAACCCTAGCTTGATCGACTTGTCGGCCGGGTTCTCGGGGTAAACGCGGAGGTCGGTGCGCCGCGGGTAGCCCACGCGCCCCGGCGTCCAGCGGCTCTCGGGCAGCGCACCCAGCGGCGCGGCCCGCGCCGCGCCGGCGCTCGCCGCGGGCGCGGTCGCGGCGACCTCGTTGCGCTCGGGACCGTTGCCGAAGTCCCTCGTGGAGGGGACACCCGGCGCGGAGCCGGCGGGCGGCGCCGGCGCCGGGTTCGGCGCGAGGGCGGCGGCGAGCAGCGCCGCGCCGAGTCCGGTCAGAATCCGCGACAGATCCACAAGCGCCTCCGTTCAGGTGCTTCGACCCTCTCGTGTGGATCACCGCCGCGCAATGAACCGCGCCGCAGCCAGCCGCACCAATCCGCTCATTACGCCGATATCGCGGATTGTCACCGGCCGCGTCGATGACTGAAAGCGCAGGTCAACCGCGTCGGGCGGGCAAAACTTCCGTGCGACGCCCGTGTTAACACTCATTGCACTCTGGTTAAACTCTCGCCGTGGCATTGACCACTGTGGCAAGACCAACCAATCTATGGCGGCACTCGGCGGCTGTGGATCTCAGCCTTCGACCCACCCCACCTCACGCCTCCACGTTGCCCGCCTTCACTCTGCGAGGGACCACCCCATGAGATATCGGCTTACCGCGGCAGTCGCCGTCCTGACGTTGAGCATCGCCGGTTGCAGTGGCGCCTCCTCGGACGCCGGCACCGATGACAAACCCGCCGCCGGCTCCAAAGGCACCGTGAAGATCGCCGTCAACCCCTGGGTCGGCTACGAGGCCAACGCCGCCGTCGTCGGATACCTGCTCCAGCACGAACTCGGCTACACCGTCGAAAAGAAGAACCTCAAGGAGGAAATCTCCTGGCAGGGCTTCGAAACGGGCGAGGTCGACGTCGTCCTCGAGAACTGGGGTCACGACGACCTCAAGAAGACCTACGTCCAGGAGAAGAAGACCGCGGTCGAACTCGGCCCCACCGGCAACAAGGGCGTCATCGGCTGGTACGTGCCCCAGTGGATGGCCGACAAGTACCCGGACATCACCGACTGGAAAAACCTGAACAAGTACGCGGACCTGTTCAAGACCTCCGAGTCCAAGGGCAAGGGCCAGCTTCTCGACGGCGACCCCTCGTTCGTCACGAACGACGCCGCCCTGGTCACCAACCTCAAGCTCAACTACGAGGTCGTCTTCTCCGGCAGCGAGGCCGCCATCATCAAGGCGGCCCAGCAGGCCACCGCGCAGAAGAAGCCGCTGCTGTTCTACTTCTACGAGCCGCAGTGGCTGTTCGCCAAGGAGAAGTACGTCCGGGTGAAACTGCCCGCGTACACCGCCGGGTGTGACGCCGACCCCAAGAAGGTCGCCTGCGACTACCCCGACTACACCCTCGACAAGATCGCCAGCAAGAAGTTCGCCGATACGAACAGCACCGCTTACCAGCTCGTCAAGAACTTCAAATGGACCAACGAGGACCAGAACCTCGTCTCGGACTACATCACCAACCAGGGCATGACCGCCGAAGCGGCGGGCGAGAAGTGGGTCAAGGAACACGAGGCCACCTGGAAGCCCTGGATCCCCAGCGCCGCCTGAACCACCCCTTTGTAGATCATCGCGTGTAGATCATCGCGCGGCGCCTCGCGGGCGTCGCGCGATGATCGGTACCCACTTCACAGGTTCCTGACCGATCAGCGGGCTCGGATCCGCGCCGGAATCGAAATCTGATCGAAATAAACCGGCGGCACCATGATCCCGTTGATCGATGATCGAATGAACCACCCTCGCGCTAAACGACAAACCTACACAGTCCACCCGCATCCCGGGCCGCACTGAGTAGTTTTCGCATTCGTTAGTAGTACATCGTGGACTACCGGTCTGCTCATCGATATGGTCCGGAAGCCACGGCAAGGCCAAGCCGCCCCCAAGGCCCAAGGAGAGTTTGCGTGTCCGCAGGGAGTCGTCCGGCCGTAGGACCGATCACGATCGGCGTCCGGCCCGGACCCGGCGCCACCGCCTGCCGCACCACTCCAGAGGCGGTAACCCCGTGAAAATCCCCCGCCCCCGAATCGCCCGCCACGACGTGGGCACCGCACCGGCCGCCGCCGCCGTCCCGGCCCCCGCCGGCTCCGGCGGCACGATCCGCCGGCGCGTCGTACGAACCCTCACGCTACCCGTCGCCGCCGTTCTCGTCCTGCTGGGCGTCATCACCGTCATCGAGGTCGACAACTACCGCACGGCCGCCGCCTCGGCCCGCGCCGTCACCCTCGTGCTCGCCGTGCAGGACCTCGTGCAGGAGCTGCAGACCGAGCGTGGTCTCACGGCCGGCCTGCTCGGCGGCAACGTCGGATTCAAGGCCGAGCTCGGCCCGGAGCGCAAGCGCGTCGACGCCCAGCGCGCCAAGGTCGAGGACCTGATCGCCTCCGGCGGCGTCGCGCAGGATCGCGTGGCCAAGGCCGTACGGCAGCTCGACGGCCTGGCCGGCGTCCGCGCCGGCACCGACGCCGGAGCCGCCGACCGCGCGCCGACCTTCGCCTTCTACACCGGTCGCATCGCCGAGCTGAGCAACGTCGACTACGGCCTCGACAGCTCCGCCGACCCGGCCCTGCGCCGCGGCGTCTCGGCCCTGGAGGCGCTCGGCGACGCCAAGGAGAGCACCGCGCAGAAGCGCGCGTTCCTCAACGGCGTCTTCTCCGCCAGCGGCTTCCAGGACAACGAGTTCCTCCAGTTCGTCACCATGCGCTCGGCCGAGGACTCGGCCCTGGCCACCTTCGGCCGCTACGCCACCGATACTCAGCTCAAGGCCCGCGACTACGTCTTCAACACCGGCGCCGCGCAGACCGCCGCGTACTTCGAGGACGTCGCGCTGAAGGCCGGCGACGGGCGCAACCTGCAGGTCAACCCGCAGTCCTGGTGGTCCTCGCAGACCACGGTCCTCGACGACCTGCGTCAGCTGCAGCAGCACGTCGGCTCGGTCATCCGGGCCCGCGCCGCCACCCTGCAGGACCAGGCCAGCACCCGGATGGGCCTGCTGATCGGCGCCGTGATCCTCTGCTTCGCCGGCTCGGTCTACCTGGCCACCGTGGCGTCCCGCTCGATCGCCCGGCCGCTGGCCACCCTCGCCAACGAGGCCAACCGGCTGGCCGGCGTCCAGCTGCCGGAGGCGGTCCGCAGGGCCACCGCCGGCGACGACGACGCACCGCCGCCGACCGTCCGGATCCCGGCCGGCGCCAGCGACGAGGTCCGCCTCGTCGCCGACGCCCTCGACCGGGTGCAGGCCACCGCCTACTCCCTGGCCACCGAGCAGGCGATGCTGCGCCGCAGCACCACCGAATCGCTGGCCAACCTGGGCCGCCGAAATCAAAACCTGCTGCGCCGCCAGCTCGGCTTCATCACCAGCCTCGAACGGGAGGAGTCGGACCCGACGGGACTGGCGAACCTGTTCGAGCTCGACCACCTCGCCACCCGCATGCGCCGCAACGCGGAGAGCCTGCTGGTGCTGGTCGGCGCGGCCAGCCCCCGGCAGTGGTCGGAGCCGCTGCCGATCGCCGACGTCATCCGCGCCGCGGTCTCCGAGGTCGAGGAGTACCGGCGGGTCCAGCTCCGCCGGGTCGACGAGACCCTGGTCGCCGGCGCCGTCGTCAGCGGCGTCGCGCACATGCTCGCCGAGCTCGTGGAGAACGGCCTGGCCTTCTCGCCGCCGGACGCCGACGTCGAGATCCAGGGACGCCGCATCGGCGAGAACTACCTGATCGCGATCACCGACCAGGGCATCGGCATGAGCCACGCCGACATCGAAATGGCCAACCAGCGCCTGCGCGGCGAGGGCGACTTCATCACCGCGCCGACCCGCTTCCTCGGCCACTACGTCGTCGGCCGGCTGGCCACCGACATGGGCATCGACGTGCAGCTCGCCCCGTCGCCGGTGACCGGCGTGACGGCACGCATCGTGCTGCCGCCGTCGATGCTCGCCAACCCGGGGTCGGTGACGGCCACACCGCAGCGCATGGCACCCGCCACGCCCGAGCCGGTGCACAGCATGGAACGCCCGCGCGCCCTCGAGTCGTCGGACCCAGCGGTCACCCAGGTGCTGACCCTGCCGCCGATCGAACCGCCGAACGACCCGCCGCACGCCACCGACGGCCGGATCCGGCCGACGACCATCGAGTACGTCACCGCCGCCGGCAGCCCCGCCGTACGCACGCAGCCGGCCGCGCCGACCGGAAACTCCTCGGCCGCCCGGTACGAGGCGGCGATGACCTCGTCGACGCTCTTGGTCGTGGAGTAACCGGTCACGACACCCATGGTGCTGTTACCGGAGACAGCCGACTTGTAGCGGTAGGTGCTACCCGACTTCAGCTTGGTGAAGGACCTGACGTACTTGCCGTTGCTGTCCAGCTTGGCAGTAGCGACAGTGGTCAACGAACCGTTCCTGTTGACCCGGTAGATCTTCACCGTGGAGCCGGCACTACGCGGGTTGCCGTAGACCGTAACCGTCGCCTTGCCCTTACCCGGCGAGCTGGCGAAGGTCACCGGCGCCTGCTTGACGTTGACCGCGACCGTGTTCGACACGAGCGGGCCGTCGTTCACCCGATAGCTCATGCCGGTCATGTTGAGCGAGGTCCTGAAGGAGAAGGTGCCCGCACTAGTGGCGGTACCGTTCATGATCTCCTTCCAGGTGGTGGTGCCGGCGACCTTGCTCGACAGGGTGAGAGAAGCACCCGCAGCAGCGGTTCCCGTGAGCGCAATCGGGCCGGGACCGACCCGAAGGTTGGTGGAAGCCCGAAGCTTGGGCGTGACCGCAGGCGTCGTGTCGTCCGACACGATCGTGACGGTGCCGATGCCCCTGGTCACCTCGGCGCCCGACGGAAGCGGGTTGCTGAGCAGGACCGAGAAGGTCTCGTTGGACTCCATGTCCCGGTCGTCGATGATCGGAACATCGACCGAGGTCGCCATCGTGCCCGGCGGCACCGACAGGGTGCCCCTGGTGACCTTGTAGTCCTTGCCGGCCATGGCCGTGCCGTCCGCGGTACCGTACTGGACGGTCACGGTCTGGACGGTCGAGGTGGCGTCACCGGTGAAGGCCAGAGTGACCGGAACCTCAGCCACACCGTCCGTCTCGTCGACCGTCAGATCGCCGATGGAGGCCGCCGGCGGCGTGTCCAGCGGGTCGTCTGCGATCTTGTAGGTCCCGGTGGCCGAGGTGAAGCCGGTAAGCAACCCAGTGATCTCGTCCGCCGTGACGGTGAACGCCTCGGTGGGCTCGTCGATCTGGTCGTTCAGGGTCTCAACCGACCAGGTGTATCCGCCACCGACGGTGGGGATGTCGACCAGCGGCCCGAAGTATCCACGCGGCACGTTGATCCTGGTGGTCGTGAGGGTGTCCTCGGCCACGAAGTCCGCAACGGCCGTAGCCGCGTCCTTCGCGGGGCTACCCAGGGTGAGGCCGAGGGAGTACGGGTACTCCGAGACACCGACGATGGTGCCGGTGACCGTGATGAACCCACCCTCGGTCGCGTTGCTGTTGTTGAAGGTCATGGTCGGATGAGCGTCGTCGTTGACGATGGTGACCACCGCGGTGTGCTTGACGTACACCGTGTTTGCAGTGTCGACACCGCCGGTCACCGAGGCCATGCCCACGATGAACGACTGGTTCTTCTCGTACGTCGTGTCGCCGTTGATCGGGATGCTCACCATCCCGGTCGTGTCCCCGGCCTTGATGGTCACGGCCGCAGGGTTGGGCTGGTCGAAGTCGTTGTCACCGGCGAGAGTGCCACCCTCCACCGCGGTGTCGTTGGTCAGCGACGGCGTGAAGACGGTGTCCGACGCCGCAGGCCCGCTCAGCGTGATCGGCACCTGAGCCATGGTGGTACCGCTGTTGCCCTCCGTGAGCGATACGTCGCCGAGGTTGTAGGTGGGGTTGGCATCGCCCTCGCCCGCCTCCGTGATGACGAAGGGTTTGAGCGTGGTGGCGGCGTCGTAGTCGCCGGGGTTTCCGATGGTGTCGGTCGTGCTGGAGAGCGTGATCAGGAAGTTCTCGTTGCCCTCCAGGACCTGGTCACCGTAGATGGTGATCGGGATGTCCTGTGTCCAGGCCGTGGGTGTCGTGGTGCTCGTGTTGGCCGGGATGGTGAAAGAGCCCGAGGCGGCCTTGAAGTCGGAGCCCGCCGTGGCGGTGCCGTCCTTGGTGGCCCAATCGATCTTGATCGGCATCGGGAAGGAGGTCGGGGTGGCGGGCAACGTCACCTTGATCTTCTGCACCTTCTCACCCGAGTTGCCCTCCGGGAACGGGTCACCGAGGACGCCGCCGATGGGTGCGCTCTGCAGGGTGACCATCGGGCCCGGGTCGTTGTCGTTGATGATGCCGACGCCGGTGGTCGGCGTGCCGAGCGTGACACCCACGACCGGGGTGGTGAGGACGACCTTCGTGTTCTCCGCGCCCTCAAAGATGGCGTCCTGGAAGGTCTGGACGGCGAGCGTGCGGGTCGTGGCGTAAGCCGGGATCGTCACCGTCCCGGGGCTACCGACGGTGGCCGGGCTGACGATGTCCGCGGCGACGGCCGCGTTCGAGTCGGCCGTGGTCGTGCCGTCGGCGTTGTAGTAGGAGACGCTCAGGGTAGTCAGGTCGGACGGACGGTCCAGCGTGACCGGGAAGTTGAGGTAACCTCCCTCGTCCGTCGCGGGAGCGTCACCGATCGACGCCACCGGCGTGGGGTCGTCGTCCGTGATGGTGACAACGGTCTTGTTGGCGGTGCCCGATTTCAGCACGACCGCGGTGTCCGACGCCACGACGTCGAAAGTCTGGCCAGTGGGCTGCGCCATCTCGTCGACGTTGTCGTCGTAGAGCTGGACGGCGGTGGTCCCGGTGTAGTTGTACTCGGGAATGGTGATCACCGAGTTCGCCGGGAGCGCGTCGTAGTCACGCAGAACCCCGCCGCCGGAGGTCGCGGTTCCGTCTGCTGTGGCGACCGGGATGGTGAGCGGGTGTGGAAGTACACCGCTCAGTGTCGCCGTGACGGTGACCTTCTTCTGGACGAGGACGCCCGAGACGGTGGCCGCGGTCTCCGCCACGGTGGTGGTAGCGGGCGTGATCGTGAATTGCGGATAGCTGGCGACCGCCCAGATCGTTCCGGTCCCGGACGTGGTGTTTCCCAGCGTGTCCGTGGCCACCAGGCTGAACGACTCATCGGAGGTGTCGGCGTCGGCCGCAGTGTCCACACTGATGGTGATCGTGCTGGGAGCCGCCGCCGACGATCCAGGGAATGTGACGGCGCTCGGCCGGCTCAGAACAGTGGAGAAGTCCGTGGCAGCGATCGGGTTTGCACCGGTCGCCGTGCCGTTGGCGGTCGCGAAGGTGAAGTCGCCGGGCGACGCACCCGTGTACTTGACCGTGAAGGTGACCTTGCTGCCTTCCCAAGCCTGGGCGTCGCTGATCGTCAGGTTGCTGACGGAGGACGGGTTGTCCGCAAAGGCGGGCGCGGGCACCATGACGGCGGGCACCAGGCCGATGGCGCTGGCGACTGCGGCGCTGAGGACCATTCTGGCCGACTTGTGTCCACGCAGCGAGAACGGATCCGAGCCGCTCTTGGCTGCATGGGCTGGTTGATAGCGCATGTGTTGTTCTTTCTCCTTCGGCGGCTGGGCCGCCTCCCGCTCCGGGAGGTCCCTGGCTTTGCGTCCCCGACTCTCGACGGGTTTGCCTTTCTCGGTGCCGCACGCGACGGCTTGTGGTGCACCTGCCTTTCCGGCGGGTTGGCGCGGGCACCTAGCGCGGGGACAAAGCTCGCACTGGAGGTTGCGCCGTCCGTACTGTAACCAGCGAAATGCCGGACTGTTGGTGAATTGGACTTTTAGGCCGGATAGCCCCGAGAGCACGGTCTAGTGGCGATTTCTTGCCTACATGATCAGGCGCCAAAATGCCCCCTACCTGGGGAAATACCTCCAAAGGAAGCAGTCGACGTCAATCTTGACGATGGAAAGTATCCGCTGGTAACTTGGGACGCATGGCCGGTTATCACCACGGGAATCTGCGCGATGCGATCCTGGCCGGCGCCGCCTCGGTGATTAGCCGGGACGGGGTCGGCGGGCTCAGCCTGCGCGCCGTCGCCGCCGACATCGGGGTCAGCCACACGGCATTCCGGCGCCATTTCGGCAGCCGCGAGGGCGTGCTCAATGCGCTCGCCGTCGAAGGAAATTTGATGCTCGCCGAGCAGTTGCGCGGCGCGGCCTCGGCGGGCGAGTTCGTCGATGTCGGGGTCGCCTACGTGCGGTTCGCGCTCGCCAATCCCGGCCATTTCGCGGTGATGTTCCGCTCCGACCTGCTCGACAACGACGATCCGGAGCTAATTTCCGCGCGTTCCGAGTCTTTGGCGCCGTTGCGCGACGGCGTGCGCGCGCTCGGCGCCGCCGATCCGACCGCGACCGAGGTCGCCGTCTGGGGTGTCGTGCACGGCGTGGCGACCCTCGCGCTCACCGGCACCCTCGCGGGCGCGCTCGACGGCCCGCTGGGCGCACCCGATCGGTCCGCCGACGTCGAGTCCCTCGCCCGGCGGGCGCTGTCCCTGCTCCAACCCTCAGGTTAGGGCCCCCGAGATGCTCGACAACGTCCATCAGATCATCGCCGGCGTCGTGCTGTTGTCGGTCATCGGCATCGCCTACGGCGGCACGTTCCTGCTCAGGGTGACGCGCGGCAGCGTGCCCGCCAACGAGTTGCAGCAGTGGTTCTTCCGGGCCGGCCACGCCCACGCCGGCGTGCTTGTCATCATGGGTTTGCTCGTCATGCTGCTGACCCAGCTCAACGAGGTCGCCGAGCTATGGCAGGTGCTGTCGCTCGGGGTGCTGGTCGCCGCGATCCTCATGCCCGGCGGCTTCTTCGTCTCCGTGATCGGCCGCGACCCCGAGCGGCCCAACCGGCTCATCGCTCTCCTCTGGGCCGGCGCGGCCGCCCTCGTGGTCGGCCTGGCCTCCGCCGGCATCGGCCTCATCACCGCCGGCACCAACTGAGCAAGCACCAACCGAGCCCTCAGCGGCCAAGCCAACACCAGCCGAGCCGGCAGCGGCCAAGCCAACACCAGCCGAGCCGGCAGCGGCCAAGCCAACACCCACCGAACCAACACCGGCCGAGCCGGCACTATCGGACCCGACGCCAGCCGAGCGGGCAGCGGCCGAGCCGGCACCGACCGAACCAGCACCGGCCGAGCGGGCAGCCGCTGGGCCGACACTCTCCGGCCAGGGTCCGGCCGAGCGAGCAGCGGCCCAGCGAGCGAGCGGCAGCCAGGCCAGCAGCACCACGAGCGCCAGCAACGCGACGAAGGGAAGCCGCCACCACGGAGTAATTACCGGCGGTGGCGGCACCTGCGCGGCGGCCACCCAAGGCCGGGCGGTCTTCGACCACGCCACGAACGCATCACCGATCGGCAGCGCCCCGGCCGCATAGCGCTTGGTCCACGGCGTCGAGAACGGCACTCCGACCAGCTCCCCGTAGCTGGCCAACGACCGGGCCAGCCCCCTGTCCCCCGCCACAGCCGCCGCGCCCAGCGTCACTGCGGTAGCCGACAGGCTCACCCCGAGCGGCAACGGCCCCGAGTCCACGTCGCCCGGGCCATCCATGCCGACCGGATACTCCCGAACCGCCGGACCCAGCCGCAGCGGCCGAACCACGAACTGCGACCGGAACCGCAGGTACTGCTCCCGAGCGAACCCCGGATCAATATCGACCAGGAACCGCTGAATGATGCTCTGCGAAGTCCCCCGAGCCACCGACGCAGGCGCCCCGGTCTCCAGGTCCACGGTGTGCGGCTGCAGGCCCGTGGCCGGGTCGAGCCGTTGACGGACGCCGGTCAGCCACCGCTGCACCGTCCCGGCGTACCGGGGCGGTAGCAGCTTGTCGTGCAGGCGCAGGGACGCGATCGCGACCGTCGAGTCGACCGGCCACGCCTGCCCGGGATAGGCCGCAAGGTAGGGCGACGACGACGCGTCGAAGGCCGCCGCCAGCGCCGCCGATGACGCCTCGAAGTCGCGCTGCAGCGCCGGATCCGGCCGCAGCGAGAGGATGCCGCCGCGCAGCCAGTTCGTCCAGCCCTGATAGAAGACGCCGTACGCCGGCGTCAGGTCCGCACTGAACGGGCCGCGCCCGGCCGGCGTCTCCAGCCGGGATAGTGCCCATCGCGCCTCGCGTAGCTGCGAAGACGGGTCGGCCGCGTCGCGGCCCCGCGAGACCTGGGCGAGGCCGTAAAGGGCGTACATGAAGAGGTAGCCCTCGGGGAACAGGCCCTGTGCCTGCTCGGCGGCGCCCGCGTCCAGCTCGGAACGCAGGAACGCCAGCTGTCCCCGTACCCCGGCGCGGTCGGCGGGGGTGACCAGGCGCCCGGCCGCCAGCAGGGCGACCAGGGTGACGACGACGGCGGTGGTCTTGCGGAGCATGGCGTCAGCCTAGGAATGCTGCGCTACCAAGCCGTTCGTCCGATGCCGAGGTCGCGGACCGTCGGAGTTCGGCGACACTTCGCCTGCCGGTCACCATCAGGATTTCCGCGGCTGATGCTGTATGGCCCATGAATGCTCTTCGTCATCTTCGCGGCCGCCGGGTCGCTGTGGTGCTGGCCGCCGCGGCGATCGTCGCCACCCCGACGGTCGCGCTCGCCGGCGACTCGCACCCGGACAACACCCGGGCCGCCGACCACGCCATCCAGGGTGGCAGGGCCCGCAACGTCATTCTGCTGATCGGCGACGGCATGGGTGACAGTGAGATCACCATCGCCCGCAACTACCAGGTCGGCGCCGCCGGGCGTCTCGCCATGGACAAGTTGCCACTGACCGGCGCCTACACCACGTACGCGGTGCAGAAGGACAACCCGAGCCTGCCGGATTATGTGACCGACTCGGCCGCGTCGGGCACCGGCTGGGCGACCGGCCACAAGTCCTACAACGGCGCGATCTCGGTGACGCCTGACGGCAAGCCGAAGCCGACCATCCTGGAGCTGGCCAGGGCCGCCGGGTTCCGCACCGGCGACGTGACCACCGCCGAGCTGCAGGATGCCACCCCGGCCGTGCTCGGCGCGCACGTCGTCAGCCGCGACTGCAAGGGTCCGGACGCGATGGCAGCCTGCGCCGTCAACGCCAAGGAGAACGGCGGCGCCGGCTCGATCGCCGAGCAGCTCGTGCAGACCCGGCCCGACGTGCTGCTGGGCGGCGGCAAGCAGTATTTCGACCAGACCGTGAAGGCCGGTGGTTTCCAGGGCCGGACGGTGCTGCAGCAGGCGCAGGCGAACGGCTACCAGGTGGTCACCGACGCCGCCGGGCTGGCAGGGGTCAAGGGTGACCAGCCGATCCTGGGTACCTTCGCGAAGAACAACATGGATCTCGAGTGGGTCGGCCCGAAGCCCACGCGTACGGGCACCGCGCCGTCGACCTGCGCGGTCAACACCGCCCGTACGGCCACCCAGCCGCACCTGGTCGACATGGCCGACAAGGCGCTGACGGTGCTGGACCGGCAGACGCGGCACAGCCGCAAGGGCTTCTTCCTGCAGATCGAGGGCGCCTCGATCGACAAGCAGGACCACGCGGCCAACCCGTGCGGCCAGATCGGTGAGACGGTCGCGTTCGACGCCGCGATCAAGCGGGTCCTCGACTACCAGCGGTCGCACCCGGACACGCTTGTCGTCGTCACCGCCGACCACGGTCACACCAGCCAGATCGTCGAGGCGCCGACGCTGGGCTACACGGCCACGCTGGTCACGCACGACGGCGCCAACATGACGATCAGCTACGCGACGGCGGACATCACCGGCTCGCAGCAGCACACCGGCACCGAGGTGCGGATCGCCGCCGGCGGCCCGCAGGCGGCCAATGTGCTCGGCGTCACCAACCAGACCGACCTCTTCTTCACGATGAGCCGGGCGCTGGGCATCCGGTAGCCCTTCTCGACAGTTCGGGGCCCCGCCTGACGGCGGGGCCCTTTCGTCTGTCCGGGCAGCCCCGAATGCGTTCGTGCCAATTGTCGACGGCAAGGTCTATTTCGATTGGATAACAGCGGCGCCCGGCGGCGAGATGTAGCGACAAGACCGATTTGGACAATGCGGAATTCCGGCCGCACATTTAACGCAGCCTTAAGCCCGGATTAGGCCCACTTTCGCTAGGCTGCGATCTTCATACGGTTCCCGCTACGCTCTGCCATCGACCAGCCACTTCGGATACCGGCACTCCTCAGACACGGGACGGAAGACAGTTGATGTTGCGCAGGGCGCATGTACCGGCTCACGCACCGCAGCCGAGGCGGGGGATCCGCAGCACCCGGTCGCTCGTGCTGATCGCCATGGCGGCGGTGACCGCGATGGCGACGACGCTCGTGCCCGTCTTCGCCGGCGACGACGACGGCCTGACGCTGCACCCGGTCGCCGACGCGACACTTACCCAGGTGCCGCAGGACGGCGACACCAGCGCCAAGACGACCCTGGCGAGCTGCCCGTCGATGTGTGACGGCAACCGCATGGGCCGCCGCGACGCGACGCTGCAGTTCGCCGTCGAGAAGCTGCCGGCCAACGCCGTCAACGTGAAGGCGACGCTGCGGGTCTACGCCTGGCAGGACTTCGCCGCCCGCGTCCTGGCCCGCACCCTGCCGGGCGACCTGAGCGTGGCCGGCAACCCGGCCAGCCTCGCGGTCGCCGGCGCCGCCGAGACGATCGACCGGGTCACCAAGGGCTACAACGAGTTCGACGTGTCCGGCTCGGTGCAGCGCAACGGCACGTACACGTTCGCGCTGTCCCAGGAGAACCTCTACACCCGGATCTACTGGGCGTCGCGGGAGAACTCGAAGGAGAGCCTGCGCCCCGAGCTGGTCCTGTCCTACGACACGCAGGCCAAGCCGTCGGCGACGACGACCGCGCCGAGCACCGCCCTGCCACCACCGCCGGCGACGACCCCGCCGACCACGCCGCCGGCGACCACCAAGGCGCCCGAGCCGACCAAGACCACCGCGCCCACCACGAAGCCCCCGGCGACGACCGCGGCGCCCGACGGCTGGCGGCTGGTCTGGGGCGACGAGTTCAACTCCGGCGGCCTCGACAGGTCCAAGTGGAACCTGCGCGGCGCCGAGGGCCGCGACATCGACCTCGGCTGCAACGTCGACGACCCGAGGAACACGTTCGTCGGCGGCGGCAACCTGACGCTGCGCGCGCTCAAGCAGGCCTCCACCTGCAGCTCGCAGACCCGGCAGTACACGCAGTCCTATCTGGACACCATGGGCAAGGCGTCGTTCACGTACGGCCGCTTCGAGATCCGCGCCAAGTCGCCGAACAAGCCGGAAACCTCGACGGGCCTGTGGCCGGCGTTCTGGCTGCGCCCCGACGACGGCGGCAACGGCGAGATCGACGTCACGGAACTGCCCGGCGGGGCCTACTACCACGCGAAGTCGACAGCGGCCATCTTCTGGGACTACACCCCGGTCAAGCAGGACACCCGGATCGCCCTGCCCGGCGGCGGCATCCCGGCGGACGGATTCCACACGTACACCACGGAATGGGACGCCAGCGCGCTGAAGTGGTACATCGACGGCAAGCTGGTCTGGACCCGGGACCGCACCACGACACCCTGGTACGACAAGGCGTTCAACAAGCCCTACAACATCCGGCTGAACTTCCAGGTCGGCGGCTGGCTGGGCGACCCGGACGCGAGCACCCGGTTCCCGGCGGACTTCGTCGTCGACTACGTCCGGGTCTACCAGCGCTGACCGGGGGTGTTCCGCGCCATGCTCGGTCACCTATCGTCTAGGCCGTGCTGAACGAGTCGAGACGGGCGTCGATCCCCGGCCAGCGGTCCCCGTCCGACCCGCTGGTCGCCGAGGCCGATCCGCGCGAGCGGCAGGACGGCCTCGGCTGGGTCACCCGGGCCATTTTCGGCGACCCCGGAATCCGGGTCGCGGTCGGCGACGACCCGGCCGCCACCGTCCGGTACGCGGTCATCCCGTCCCTCGACAACGCCCGGTTCCTGCTGCCGCTGGCGTCGCGCCGGGTGACGGCGGCGTCGCTGCTCGCCTACAACGCGCTGCGCCCGCCCAAGGTCCGCGCCGGCCGGGCCGCGGTCGGCGCGCTCGCCCGCATCGGCGCCCTCGGCCTCACCCGGGCCCCGATCATTTCCGTGTACGCCGCCACGCCCGGCCTGCTGCTCGCCGGCTTCCTCGCCGGCGAACTCGGCGAGCCCGAACTGCACGCCGCCATCGGAATCCGCCCGCCGGACCCGCACCACAAGCCCACGCTCCAACTCTTCGACGATCGAGGCCACCCCCGGGGGTACGCGAAAATCGGCTGGAACGACGGCACCCGGGCCATGGTCCGCGCCGAGGCCGCGACCCTCGCGAAGCTGCCGGTGGGCGGCGGCTACCCGCCCGCGCCGCGGCTGATGCTGCACACCCGGTGGAACGACCGCGAGATCGCCGTCATCGAGCCGATGCCGCGCAACGTGCGCCGCATCCGCCGGCCGGACAGTCCGCGGCTGGCGGAGATGCTGGCGGTCGCCCGGCGCGGGGGTCCCCCGGCGGAAGCCCGGGGCGTGGCGGGGCTGATCGCGACCTGGCGGGAACGGGCGGCGGGCGCCGACCCGCGCATCCACGCCGCTATCGACCGGCTCGACGGGGACCTGACGCTCGAGTTCGGCGACTGGCACGGCGACTGGGTGCCGTGGAACATGGCCCGGCACCGGCGCGGCCTGCTGGTCTGGGACTGGGAGAACAGCGCGCCCGGCGTGCCCGTCGGCTTCGACCTGGCACACCAGGCGTTCCAGACCACCCTGTCGACGCGGGGACGGCCCGCGGCCGAATGCGCGACGGCCGTCGACGAGGCGCTGCGGCGGCACGGGGCCGCGCTGGGCCTGGACGCGGCCCGGCAGCGGTTCGTCGCCGACGCGTACCTGGTCGAGCTGTGGCTGCGTACCTATGAACTGTCGGGCGGCGGCGCCGGCTGGAACCCGAAACTGCACCCCGCCCTACTAGACATCCTCGCCAACCGTCAGGCGCCGGCTCCGTCCTGACCGCTTCATTCCGCCGCGATCCATTCAGCCGCCGAGCGCGGCCGTGCAAGTATCGGGCGATGACCGACGCATATCCCGCCGCCGACCCCCGAAATGGGTTCGGGTCGTGGTTGCGCACCTTGTGCACCGCCGCCTGGGTGCTGGTCGGTGGCTGCTGCGTCGCCATCGGCCTGTACCTGGGCGGCCGGAACGCCAATGCGTACGAGCCGGAGTGGAACGTCTCGGTGTTCTCCAGCGTGGTGATCGTCGGCGGGATTGTCATGATCGCGCAAGCGCGGCAACGGCCCCGGACAGGCCGGGCGGGCCGGATCGCCGGCGCGATCGTCACCGTCGTCGGGCTGCTGGCCGGCTCGATGGCCCCGATGCAGAAGACCTGCTGCGACGCGTTCTGGTCAGTCAGCCTGGGACTCCCGCTGCCGTGGGCCACCGGCGGCGGCGACACCTGGTCGCAGGCCCTCGGCGACGCCTGGCACGGCACCTGGGACCCGCTGTCCGCGGTCGCGAACGCAATCTTCTGGGCAAGCGCGGGCATGATCGTCGCCGTCGTGATCGGCCTGTACCAGCGCGGAAAGCGAACCTGACCGAGTAGCCGGCGTGCGGCGAGTCAGAGGCAGCTCGGCCGGACGTCACGAGGCGTGTAGGTGATCTCCACTGGTAGATCCCCACGGCCGTGCCGATCACCAGGATCGGTCATCCACCGGTCGCAGATCCGCTCGCCGTAGCAGACCGTCAACTCCGGGACCCGTTGGAGATCCTCCGGGAGCGCCGGTCCCCGTCAGCCCGGCTCAGGCCACCTTGTAAGCGATGAGGGACTTCGTCAGTCCCATGGCCTTCTCCGAACGCAGCACGGCCTCCGGGAAGTAGGCACGCATCTGGGTCTTGTCCACCAGTTCCGTCCACAGGACGCGGGACAACGCCTCTTCGCGGGTGCGGCCGGGGGTGTAGGCGAGCGGCCATGTGCGGGCGATCTCCCGGCGCGCGGCCACCGGCAGGAACTGCATTCCCGGAGCGATCCAGTGGGGCTCGATCGGGAAGTAGCGGTACGGCGTCTGCACCCAGTACGCCGGCGCCAGCGCGTGCACCGCCTCGGCGAAGCGCAGCCGGCGCTCGTGACCGCCGACATGCTCGATGACCGAGTTGCTGAAGACCAGGTCGTAGCGCCGGCCGGCGATCTCGCTCGGGAGGGCGCAGGCGTCGCCGTGATCCACCTCGACCCAGTCCGGCAGATCCGCCGGGGCGGGCTCCAGATTCACGACGTGCACATGCTTGGGCCGCACCGGCAGCTGACGCCAGAAGCCGACCCGGCCACCCAGGTCCACAACGGACATGCTGGACAGATCCGGAAAGGTCTCGGCAAGCCAGCGCGATCGCGCTTCCCGACGCTTGGCGCCCCATGAATCGGGCCGATCGACCAGGCGCCAGCGGAGGGAGTGAAGGTCCATCGCGGCATCGTACAACCAATGCGGGCCCGGCCGTGCGGTCCCGGCGTTCACGCGTACTGTCGTGCCGGGACTCGGTCCGGGGTCGCCGCCTCGCGGTTGACCGGACCCTCCACCGCCGCCGCCAGCCGGCGCGCGATCACCACGAAGAAGAACAGAAAGACCAGCAGCGCCGGGATTCCGTCGCTGTACATCACCATCCAGACCTGGCCCTGCGTGCAGAGCGGCTCGGCGGCGTGGGTGGTGTCCACCAGCGAACGTCGCGACGGAATCGCCGAGCCGGTGGGCAGGCTGATCCTGCCGCGGCCGACCAGGACCGCGGCAGCGCCGGGCCGAACAACGGCCGGCCGAGGTGCAACAGGCCGAGCCATCACCAGAGCGCCATGAGCCCGAACCTGGCGTAGAGGGCCAGAGCGGCAACACCGCCCCTCGAGTGCGTCCCTCGTTCGGCAGTCATTCTGTGATCGTCAGGCCCAGTCGAACGTCATGCCCAGACGCTCCGCGAGCGCCGCGTTATAGGGCCGATAATACGTTTCCAGCTCTGCACGGACCGCCTCGTCCATGCCCTTGCTGGGGCGGTCGTTGAAGACGTCGTAGGACGGCAGATCGTGCGGTGGCAGCCCGACGAACTCCAGAACCTGCCGGTATGTCCGGGCCGGCTCCCGGTACAGGGTCTCGCTCGCCACGAAAAGCAGCTGAGAGGAGTCGAAGCTGTCCAGCCATGGTTCGAGATGCTCGAGATACCTGCCCCGGGCCCGGTAGGAGTACCAGTCGAAGGCGTCGCTGAAGTACTCCGGATCGGCGATCAGCTTCGCCCGCTCGCCCTCGGTGCGGGAGTCCTCGGCCGCCAGCGCCGCGGCGAAGTCCAGCGGTTCCTTGCCCTCCGTGCGCCGTTCCTTCCAGTGCGAGTAGGCCCGCTGCACCGGATCGCGCAGCAGCACGACCATCCGGGCCTGGGGCATCAGGTCCGCTACCCGGCCGGCCACCAGGGGATGAAACATGTACAGCGGCGCCGCCTCGCCAACCTTCGAGGGACCGCCATGCTTGCGTTCCAGGGCGGCGCGCTGCCGAACCGTCGGGAAGTGCGAGCGGTACCAGGACTCGCCCCTTGGCCAGTTCTCCTCGAAGTAGTGCGACGTCTTCGTGTTCCAGGCCGGGAAGAGCCGCGGCACCAGGGGATGCTGGACCAGGTAACGCCACAGCGACGTCGTGCCGCCGCGCTTCGTGCCGATCACCAGGAAGTCCGGCAGGGGCCGCTGGTCGCTGGTCCGCTCGCCATATTTGACCAGCATGTCGCGCATCTGCTCGCGGGCGCGGCGTGGCGCGGCGCTTCTGATCCGTTCCCTCAGTGTCATCCTGGAGTCTCCTGTGTCGCGGCGGGCCGGAGATCGGCCCGGATGTCCTTGAGTGCGAGGCGGACCCGGCCGCTGCCGAGCGAGACGATCGCACCGAAGAGAAGGACCACGAGCGCGGCGCCCAGCCCGGCCAGCCCTCGCCCGCAGACCAGAATGCCGACGCCCGCGGCGAAGCCGGTCGCGGTCGCCACGGCGATGGCGGCGCCGACCAGGGCGCGGCCGAAGAGCGGTTCGCCGAGGGCACGCCGGGCGAGGCCGGCGGCGATCACGTTCTCGCAGACGATCCCGAGGGACCAGGCGATCGCCGCGCCCAGCGCGCCGTGGCGTGGGATGAGCACGACGCACAGGGTCACGTTCAACGCCAGGCCCGAGACCGTGGCCAGCAGGTGGCCCCGGCTGTTGCCGCTCATCAGCAGGACGGTCTGCACCAGCCCGACACCGACGTTGACGAGCATCGCGCCGGCCAGGACCGCCATCGGTGCCGATCCACCGGCGAAGCCGGTGCCGAACAGGGTGAGGAAGGCCGGCGAGAACGCCGCCAGTAACAGGTAGGCGGGACAGGACAGAAGCACGATCCACAGCGTCGTCCGGCGATAAACCTTCGCCGCCTCCGGCCGCCGCTCAGCACCGAGCAGGCGCGACAGTTGCGGCGCGACCGCGACCCTGAGGCCCTGCATGATCAGCAGCCCGGCCAGCGCATAGCGACCCACCGCGCCGAAGATCCCGGCCTCGACCCGGCCGGCCAGCGCAGAGGTGAGCAGCACGCCGACCCACATGCTGCTGGCATCGATCGCGGTGGACAGCGCCCGTGGCAGGGCGAAGGACCAGAACAGCCGACGATCCGCCGCGGGCGCCCGCAGTGTGGCGCCCCGGAACAGACCGAGCGGACCGGCCAGGAGCAGCAGGGCCACCACCGCCGCGACGGCCAGCGGGAGCAGCCAGCCGGCGAACCCCAGGACCACGGAGCCGGCGCCGACGGCGGCCCCGCCGATGAGCAGCGGACGCGCGATCGGCACGGCGATCAACTGCAGGCCGACGTAGGCGCCGACCGTGCGGGTTCCGCGTACCCCACTGAGGAGGACCGTCGCGGTGACGAAGACCGGTACCCCGGCGAAGGCGAGCCGGACCAGGGTGACGCTGTCCGGTGCGCCGTCGAGCAGCACCTCGGCCACCATGGGAGCGCCGAACCAGCCGGTGACGCCCACGACGAGGGCGAGTGCCACCGTGGGCAGCAGCGCCACGGGCAGTAGCGGGGCCGCGTCGCCCGCCGCGCCGAGTGTCCGCCGCGGCAGCGCCCACAACAGGCCGGTGTCCGCGCCCAGGCAACACAGCGGGCCGACGATGCTGACGAGCCCGATGACGCTGAAGAACGCGCCCGCATCGGCCGGCCCGAAGACCCGCACGATCACGGCGGTGAGCACGAACCCGCAGGCACCGTTCACCGCGGCGCCGAGTAGCCCGATCGCGCCGCTGCGCGCGCTGCGCCGCGACTCGATGTCCGCCTGTGGTGCGGTGGTGGTCATGCGCTCGACTCCTGCTGGTCCTGACGGTTGACCGGTCCGTCCAGCGCGGCCAGCCCCAGCGCCACGACGAAGAACAACACCGACATATTCGGATCGATGTACGCGTAGAACGGCGTCACCACCATCGCGATCACCGGTGCCGCGCTGAGCCAGAGGCCGGCGACCGTGATCGAGGCGGTGAGGCGCCGGGCGACGACCGCAAGGAGGAGGTAGAAGCAGAGCGTCGCGGGAATGCCGTGGCTGAAGAGCAGCTGCCAGATCATTCCCTGGGTGCCGAGCGGTTCGGCGGCGTGCGTGGTGTCCACCGTGGTCGGCTGACCGTAGCCGAGCAACGGCGAGTGCAGCACCGCGGACCACGTCTGTGCGTACAGGTCGAAACGGTCCTTGTTCGTGTCGGTGGAGGACGTCCGGCTGTTGATCATGTCGACGACCGGGATGAACAGTGTCACGATCCAGGCGAGCATCAGGATGCCGACGACCGGCACCAGCATCCGGATCCGGCCGCGCAGTGCCTCGCGGCCCAGCAGATAGGCGACGCCCGCGCCGAGGCCGATGAACATGCCGCGGTTCAGCGTCAGGAACGCCGGGACGAGCGACAGCGGCAGCGACACCAGCAGGGCGATCCGCATCGCGCCGCGGCGCACCGACTTCAGGTACGCGAGCACGAACGGCACCAGGAAGCAGTAGGCGGTGCCCCAGTTGTTGGTGTACGGGTACGGCGCTGCCGGCCGGTAGATCGGGTTTTCGCTGAACTTGTTGAACTCGGTCGAGTCCAGGTGTGTCACGTCGAGGATGAACCGCTCGGAGCGGATGCCGTGCGGCAGCGCCAGCTCGAACGGGCTCGGGAAGCTGAACTTCGGCATGAGCACGCCCAGCCAGCCGAGGGCCACCATGGCCAGCCAGAACAGGGCCAGCGGACGGGCGACGCGGGTCCACGGCACCCGGTCGCGGACCAGGTTGTATACGTAGATCCCGACGACGAAGGCGGTGACGAGGTGACCCAGCCGCAGCCCGAAGATGACCAGCGAGGTGACCTTGTCGAGCCTGGTGGCGCTGATCGCCACCAGGGCGAGGAAGACCAGCCAGAACACCGTGCCGGGGGGCATTCGGACCCGGCCGCGGATGGTCAGCAGGGCCACCAGCAGCGCGCCGAAGAAGGGCCAGACGAAGTAGAAGACGCCGAGCACCCACCAGAGCGGCAGCAGCGCGAACATCGCGAAGACGGGCCACACCGGCAGTTTCGCCGTGCGGACCGCCCAGGCGCCGGGCTCGAGGACGCCGGGTTCGACCAGGGCGACCGCACGGGCGCGGGCGGGCGCGGTCGCCCGCACCCGCCGGACCCGTACGGAAGGCTTGACCAAACCTCAGATCCCCTTGCCGCGCTTCTGCGCCATCCGCAGCAGCCGCTCGCCGGTCATCAGGCGGAGGATGACCGGCACGGTCACCAGCACCCGCTTCTCCCGCGGGTTGAGCCGGATGACGGCGGCGAGCTCCCGCATCGCCTCGGTGCGGCGGTTGCCGGAGGCCAGGGCGAACGCGATCTGGCCGCGCAGGCGCGCCATGCCGCTGCGGCTGCGGGCCAGCTCGGGATGCTTGTCGATCAGGTATCGCTGGGCGTCGACGATGGTCGCCCAGCGGCCGAAGTAGAACGAGCCGCCGTGCCAGTCGACGATGACCAGCGCCTGCCGGACCACGGCGATGGGCGTGTGCGCGCAGACCCGCAGCAGCCACTCGTAGTCCTCGCTGTAGCCGCCCGGGATGTCCTCGTCCACCTCGCCCGCGGCGGCCCAGGTCGAGCGCCGCACCAGCATGGTGCTGGAGTGCACCTCCATGACCCGGTCGGCGAGCAGCTCGTCGAGGACGACGCGGTCGCGGTCGAGGACGCGTTCCTTGTCGATGCCGGGGCCGCGCAGCCGCAGCCCGCAGCTCACCGCGCCGATCTCCGGGTCGGCGAGCCGCTCGACCTGCCGGCTGAGCTTGGTGGCCAGCCAGATGTCGTCGTCGTCGCAGAAGGCCAGCAGCTCGCCGGTGGCCGCGTCGACGCCGCTGTTGCGGCC
>NZ_JBEZXZ010000092.1:0-33609 GCF_040638275.1 Actinoplanes sp. NPDC026623
GCCGCCGGCCAGCAGCGCCAGCACCGCGAGCCCGGACGTCGCGGCGACGGCGAGCCGGCGACGGCGGCGCAGGCGGCCGCCGGCGGCCATGACCGCACCCAGGTCGAGCGGCCTCGGCTCGAAGTCCGGCGTGTTCATGGCGTCTCTCAGGTCGTCGATGTCGTTCACGGGCGTACTCCGCTTTCCGCGCGCCGGGGAGAAGGGATGGAGACCCGGAGCTTGGCGAGCGCCCGGGAGTTGAGGCTCTTGACGGTGCCGAGGGAGAGGTTGAGCTCCCGGGCCACGTCCACCTCGGTCACGTCGAAGAAGTGCCGCAGCACGACCACCGCGCGCTCGCGCGGCGACAGCGCCTGCAGCGCGCCGATCAGCCAGCGGCGCCGGGTGACGTCGTCGGCCAGGTCGTGCGGCAGCGGCCGCTCCGGCATCTGCTCGGTCGCGTACTCGCGGATCGGGCGGCGCCACTGGTCGGTGACCAGGTTGGCCAGGACCGTGCGGGCATACGCGTACGGGTCCTTGCGGCGCACCCGGCCCCAGGCCGCGTACACCCGGACCAGGGCGGCCTGTGCCGCGTCCTCGGCCTGATGCCGGTCCCCGGTCAGCAGGTACGCGGCGCGCTGCAGCCGCGCCGAGCTCGCCCGCGCGAACTCGACGAACTCGTCGTCGCCTCTTCGAGCTAATCCCACGACGGCCATGACGGGTGAGCGGCGGAAAAGGTTGCGGCAACCTTTTCCGGGGATGGGCCGTCTCGATCATCGTCACGCACCATCCGCCCATCCTGATGGAGATACGCAATGGGACTGTCCCGAAACCGCTGGATCCTCACCGCCGGGGTAACCGGCACCGCACTCGCCGTAGTGGTGGCGGGCGCGGTGGCCGCCAACGCCGCACAGGAGAAGCCCGCGGCCGGGCCCGCGGCGGCCCCGTCGCGGCCGGCCGCCCCCTCCGCTGAGGAGTCGCAGCCCGCGCGGGAGCCGGCGCGAAAGCGGCTGGGTGCGGTGGTCGATGCCGGCTTCGCGGCGAAGCGGGGTGCGTGGGTGATCTATGCCGTGCCGGTCAAGGAGAAGTCGCTGCCCCGCACCCACTTCGGGGTGATGGCGGGCCGCAGGCTGTCCGACGGCACGATCGTCGACGTGGTCGTCGCCAACGAGTTCGAGGGCTCGGACCGGGCGCCCGGCTTCCACGCCGTGCAGGGCGGCATGGAGGTCGAGGGCGAGCGGACGCCGTCCTTCGGCTACTACGCCGGCGACGCGGCGCGGATCACGGCGCGGGCCGGCGGCCGCACCGTCGTGGCGAGGCAGGCCGCCTGGAGCCTGGACGGCAAGATCAAGTTCTTCTGGTTCGACCCGGCGACCAAGGCGGTGTCAGACCTGAAGGCCTACGACGGCGCCGGCCGCGTCCTGACCGCCGGCAACAACCAGGTCGGGGTGGGCTAGACCCAGACCGCGCGGATCCGCTCGGCCTCGTCCGCCGCCTGGGCCCGGCCCGCCTCCCCGGCGGGTGCGCGGCGGGACGGGTCGAGCGGGTTGCGGCCGATCGCGGCCAGCGCGGCGCGGCTGGGGGTGATCACGGCGGTCCGCACGCCGGCGCCCAGCGCCGCCGCCTGCGCGCCGGGGCGGTCGGCGCGCCGCACGGCGGCGGTCAGCGGCGCGATCACCACCACCCGGTCGTACCCCGCGGCCAGGTCGACGTTGGCGACCGAGCGCACCCCGCCGTCGATGTAGCGGCTGCCGTTGACCGTCATCGGCGGCCAGACCAGCGGCACGGCGCAGCTCGCGGCCACCGCGTCGACGAGCGACACACCGCTGCCGCTGTCGAAGACCGCGACCGCGCCGGTCCGCGCCTCGACGGCCGGGATCAGCAGCCGCCGCCCCGACGGCCAGTCGTCGCGCCGCACCCGCGAGGCGATGGCCGTGCGCCGCTCGGACTCCGGCACCGTGCGGGCCTTCAGCGCGGCCCGGCCCAGCCGCGCCCGGCCGCGGGCCCGGCCGCCGGGCCAGAGCGCGGCCAGCACGAAGCCGAGCAGCACCCGCGTGCCGATGGCGGCGTTGCGGTCGCCGGCGGTGTCGGTGAGCTCGTGCGCGTAAAGCTCGGCGACGCCGGCGCCGCCGGTCAGCTGGGCGGCGACGACCGACCCGGCCGAGGTGCCGACGAACAGGTCGGCGGTCGCGAGATCAACGCCCCGCTCGGCGAGGCCGTGCAGCAGGCCGATCTCCCACGCGACGCCGGTGACGCCGCCACCACCCAGCACCAGCGCGCGTTTTTCCATGTGCACTATCTACCACCACGGCTAGGCTCCGAACAGGTTCCGGTAGACCGCCGCCGACCCCGGGTTGGGAAAGCACCCGGCGTCCGTTCGGAAGAGGCTCGACTGCACCCCGCCCTCCCCGCAATCGGAGAAGTAGGCCTCGTACGCCAGGTGCTCCGCGTGATCGGCGAACCAGGCGTGCATCCACGCCACGAACGACGGGTTCTCCCGGCCGGCGTCGCCCGTCGGCACCACGCCCCACTCGCCGACCGAGAACAGCTTGCCGTGCGCCCGGGCGAACGAGTACAGCCAGCTCAGCCCCTCGGGGTCCGCGGCCGTACGGTCGAACGCGGCCCGGGTCGGCGACCAGGGGTAGTGGTCGTAGTTGTCGATGCCGACGATGTCCACGTAGGCGTCGCCGGGGTAGCAGTTCGTGCTCACCCCGCCGCACACCCCGGCCGGCGTGCCGTGCGCGTTGATCGTCCAGTCCAGCAGCACGTCCGGGTCGGTGGCGCGGATGTTCGTGGCGGCGCGGCGGTAGCAGGCGATCCAGGTCGCCGGGTCGTCCGCCCGCCACGGCGAGGTCTTCTCGTTGAACTCCCAGCCCAGCCGCACCACCGAATCGCCGCGGCCGAGGCTGGTCATCAGACTGCCGAAGTTTCTCCAGTCCCGGTCCCGCTCGCCGTTCGCGCACGCCGCCAGGTCCGCGCTCGCCCCGATGGGCACCAGGCCCTGCGAGACGACGAGCATCCCCTCGAAGTCCGAGAACAGGTCGAACGTCCAGCCGGTGCCGGCCGTCATCGACTCCCACGACGCCCGGTCCGTATAGGTCTTCGCGATCCGGCACGGCCGGCCGCGCGCCGTGCAGAAGGCGTTGACGTGCGCCGTGTCGAACAGCGGGTCGCCGTTCACGCCGGACATGCCGTTCGGCCCGGGCCAGGTGCCGTCCACGCGGGGGAGCGCGATCAACCGCCGCGCGGAGCGCGATTCGGCGGAGGACGGGCTGCCGCGGGACCCGGCCGGCGCGGCGGCGGAGGGGGCGGAGGAGGCGGGCGGCGTGGCGGCGGGGTGGTCGGCGGTCCCGGTCGCCTGGACGACGCCGAGCACGGCGAGCAGGGCCAGCGCGCCGACGCCGGCCGGCCACCAGGATCTCAGGCCGCGCGGTGGTTCGTCGGCCATGCGGCGCCCTCCGGCGGTTCGAGTGTTTTGCACCATTCTGCCAGCTCTCGTGGACGGGCGGGGCCGAGTCGAGGAATGAGGATTGCCTCACCTAAAGAATGGCGTACCTCATTTGTAAACGGCGAAAAATGGCGCCACCCGGGCCGCGCAAAGCAGTTCCGCATAGTTTATGGTCGGCGTGGAGAAAGGGAGGGCCACCATGACCCAGTTGATGGAGATGCCGCGCGTGCAGGCCTGCACGGTCACCGGCTGCGGTTACAACCACGACGGCTGCACGGCCTTCGCGATCACCATCGGTCGCGCCAGCTCCGCATGCGACACCTACATCGAGACCGCCGACAAGGGCGGGATTGGCCAGGCCACAGCCCAGGTCGGCGCCTGCAAGCGGTCCGAGTGCGTGCACAACACCGAGCTTGAGTGTCACGCACCGTCGATCGTGGTCGGCGCGGCGCAGAATCGCGCGGACTGCCTCACCTTCGAGCCGCGATAAGCGTCGCGATTAACTGAGCCTTACCTTAAGGCCGCCTCCCGAATTCGGGTGGCGGCCTTTTTGTTCCGCCGTTATTCATTGTCGTTCCGGGGTGTCCGGCGCGGGTGCGGTTGACCGCGACGCCCGGAGGAGCTAGGTTGTTCTCAGATCGAGTCTTACTCACATCGAGAACAACGCGGAGCCACGATGACGACCGAACGGGAGTTCCTCGAGAGCTACGACCCGAGCGAGTTCGTCGCCGCTGCCGTCACCGTCGACGTCGCGGCGCTGACCATCCGCGACGGGCGGCTGCACGTCCTGCTCGTCGAGCGCGGCGGCCACCCGTTCGCCGGCTGGCGCGCCCTGCCCGGCGGCTTCGTCCGCGACGAGACGCTCGACGCGGCCGCGCTGCGCGAGCTCGCCGAGGAGACCGGCCTGCGCCCCGGCGAGGACGACCTGGACCGGGTGCACCTCGAGCAGCTCAGGTCCTACGGGGACCCGGGGCGCGATCCTCGGATGCGGGTCGTCTCGGTGGCCTACCTGGCGTTCGCGCCGAGCCTGCCCGATCCGAGCGCCGGCGGCGACGCGTCCGGCGCGTTCTGGGTGCCCGTCGACGAGGTGGGCGAGCTTGCCTTCGACCACGCGACGATCCTCGCGGACGCGCTCGACCGGGCCCGCTCCAAGCTGGAGTACACGCCGCTGGCCACCGCGTTCGTCGGCGAGGAGTTCACCGTCGGCGAGCTGCGGGCGGTCTACGCGGCGGTCTGGGGCGAGGAGTTGCACGCCGGCAACTTCCACCGCAAGGTGCTGTCGGTGCCGGGCTTCGTCGAGAGCACCGGCGAGACCGCGGCCCGGGGCGGGGAGCGCGGCGGGCCCAAGGCCCGGCTCTACCGGGCCGGCGACGCGCGGCTGCTGCACCCGGCGCTGCTGCGGCCGGCCCGAGAGGACGGCATCCGATGAGCGCGGCGCCGTCCTTCGCGGACGCCGTCGACCGCATCAGCGCGGCGCGCACCTTCGCGGAGCTGGTGGACGAGGCGCGCGGGCAGACCGCCGGGCACGCGTACCGGATTCTGGTCAAGGTCGTGCATCCGGACGTCGCGCCGGCGGGCCGGGCCGCGGCCGCGACGGCGGCCTTCGCCCGGCTCGCGGAGCTCTGGGCCGGGCGCGACGGCCGGGTGCTGACGACGAGCCGCGCGGCCTACCGGGTCGGCGCGGTGGTGGCGAGCGGCGACATCGCCGAGCTGCACGCGGTCGACGGCGACGCGGCGCTGCTCAAGCTGCCCCGGCGGCCCGGCGACAACGACCTGATGCGCGCGGAGGCCGCCGCCCTCGGCCGGCTGGTCACCGACGGCGACCCGAAATTCCGGGCCTACGCGCCCCGGCTCATCGAGAGCTTCACCCACGAGGACGCGGCCAGGGCGCGCCGGACCGCGACGATCGTCGAGCGACAGAACGGTTTCGTCTCCCTCGCGGAGGTGCGCCGCGCCTACCCGGGCGGCATTCCCGCGCGCGACGCCGCCTGGATGTGGCGGCGGCTGCTCACCGGGCTCGGCTGGGCGCACCGGGCCGGCGTCGTGCACGGCGCGGTGCTGCCCGAGCACGTCCTCGTCCACCCCGCCGAGCACGGCGTGGTCCTCGTCGACTGGTGCTACTCCGTGGCGCCCGGCACGCCCGTGCCGGCGCTGGTCGCGAGGCACCGGGCCGCCTACCCGCCCGAGGTGACCGCCGGGCGGCCGGCCACCGCCGCCACCGACATCTTCATGGCGACCGGCCTGATGCTGGGCCTCGTCGCCGACCCGCCGGCCGCGCTGCGGCGCTTCGCGGCCGGCTGTTCCTACGACGCGCCGCGCATGCGCCCGCAGGACGCGTGGTCACTGCTCGGGGAGCTCGACGAGCTGCTCGAGAACCTGTACGGACCCCGCCGCTTTCGCCCGTTCGCGATGCCGGCGTGACTCACCAGGAGGTATGAAATGGGAAGCGGACGCTGGTCCACCGACGTCTACTCCGCGGCCGCCGGCTACCGGGCGGCGAGCGGCACGAGCGCCTTCGCCTACAGCGACAGCGGCGCCCGTAAGGCACACCCGGCGCTCGATCCGAAGACCGCCGGCAAGCGGGAGAGCCGCGACAGCGACGAGCACCCGATGAGCACGCCGATCGCCGTCCTCTTCGACGTGACCGGCTCGATGGGCGCCGTGCCCCGGGTGCTGCAGACGAAGCTGCCGCAGCTGCTCGGCCTGCTGACCCGCAAGGGCTACGCCACCGACCCGCACATCATGTTCGGCGCGATCGGCGACGCCACCTGTGACCGGGTGCCGCTGCAGGTCGGCCAGTTCGAGTCCGACAACCGCATGGACGAGGACCTGGCCAGGATCGTCATCGAGGGCGGTGGCGGCGGCCAGCGCAGCGAGTCCTACGAGCTCGCCATGTACTTCATGGCCCGGCACACCAGCCTCGACTCCATGATCGCGCGGGGCCGCCGCGGCTACCTCTTCATCATCGGCGACGAGATGGCGTACCCGCAGGTCAAGCCGAAGGAGGTCCGGCGCTTCCTCGACGAGGAGCTCAGTGAGCCGATCGCGATCGAGGCGATGCTCGCCGAGCTGCGGCGCAGCTTCGACGTCTACTACATCATGCCGGCTGCGGCCGGCTGGGGCGGCGACGCCGAGATCCTGGCCTACTGGCGCGTCCTGCTCGGTCAGCACGTCATCGAGCTGGACGACCTCGACGCGGTCTGCGAGACCATCGCGCTGACCGTCGGCCTCGGCGAGGAATCCATCGACCTCGACGCCGGCCTCGCCGACCTGGTCGAGGTCGGATCGGCGGCCGGAGCGTCGGTGGGCCGGGCGCTCGCGCCGCTCGGCGCGGGACGGGTCGCGGCCGTTCGTTCCCCGCTGGACCTGGGCGGCGCGGCAACGCCGAGCGGGAACGAACGGCTGTGAACCAGGCCGGGCACGTCGCCGTGGTCGATCTCGGCTACGGCGACGCCGGCAAGGGCACGGTGGTGGACGCGATCTGCGCTTCGAGCCCGGTCACCTCGGTGATCAGGTTCAACGGGGGAGCGCAGGCCGCGCACAACGTGGTCACGCCGCAGGGCCGGCACCACACGTTCGCGCAGTTCGGGTCGGGCACGTTGCAGGGCGTGCCCACCCACCTGTCGCGCTTCGTGGTCGTCGATCCGCTCGCGCTCGCCGCCGAGGCCGCCGCCCTCGGCAACCCGTTCCACCTGCTCACCGTGGACGGCGACGCCCTGCTCGCCACCCCGTGGCATCGCGCCGCGAACCGGGACCGGGAGCGGCGGCGCGGGCACCGGCGGCACGGCTCGTGCGGCATGGGCGTCGGGGCGACCGTCGAGTACGCCCTGGGCCACGCCGACCCGCCCCGGGTGAAGGACGTGCTGTCCAGGGCCCGGCTGCGGTCGCGGCTGGCCGCGGTGCAGGCCGAGTTCGGCCCGCTGGAGTCGGCGCCCCTGGACGACGTCGTGGACGCGTTCCTCGCCTTCGGGCGGGCGGTGTCGATCGTGGATCAGGGGTATCTCGGCGGCCTGCTGGACCGGGGGCGGTGCGTGTTCGAGGGCGCGCAGGGCGTGCTGCTGGACGAGTGGCGGGGCTGGCATCCGTACACGACGTGGTCGACGACGACGTTCGACAACGTGGCGGCGCTGTGCACCGGCTTCTTCCGGCTGGGCGTGGTGCGGACGTACACGACCCGGCACGGCGCCGGGCCGTTCGTCACCGCGGCGCCGCTGGACCTGCCCGAGGCGTACAACGGCACGGGGGAGTGGCAGGGCGCGTTCCGGGTGGGCCACTTCGACGCGGTCGCACACCGGTACGCCGTCGAGGTGGCCGGCGGCGTCGACGGCCTGGCGGTGACCCACCTCGACGCGCCCGCGCGGGAGCCGGGGCTGCGCGTCTGCACCTCGTACGAGCTGGACGGGGTGCGGTGGGACCGCATCGTGCCGGGGCCGCCGCGGGACCTGGGCCGGCAGGCCGCGCTGACGGCGCTGCTGGACCGGTCCCGCCCCGGCGACCTGGAGCGGCCCGGGGACTGGCCGGCCCGGATCGGCGAGCTGCTGGACGCGCCGGTGATCCTGGAGTCGCGCGGGCCGCGCCGCGACGACAAGCGCTTCGCGGCGCGGCCGGTCCTCGTCTAGAGGTACATGCCCGTCGGTGCCGGGGTGGCCGGCACGGTCACCGGCCGGGCGCCGGTGCGCAGCGCGTACAGCTCGGCGAGGGTCGCCCCGTCCGGGCCGACGCCCGCCGGGGTGCCGAGCCAGGCGACCGCCTCGCCGTACGGCAGCCGCCCGACCTCGATGCTGGCCAGGCACCGACCCGGCCGGACCACCGCGGGGTGCAGCGACGCCAGATCCTCGTTCGTGGTGATCGCGATGAGCGCGTTGCGGCCCTGGCCGAGCAGCCCGTCGGTGAGGTTGAGCAGCCGGGACAGCGACTGCCCCGCGGTGGCCTTCGCCTCGCCGCTGATCAGCTCGTCGCAGTCCTCGAGCATGAGCAGCCGCCAGCGCGGCTCCTCGTCGTCGCCGCTGCCCAGCGCCACGCTCATCAGGTACGCGGGGTCGCCGAACAGCCGCTCGGGGTCGAGCACGCAGTCGACCTGGCACCACGAACGCCACTGCTGGGCCAGCGCGCGCAGGGCCGTCGTCTTGCCGGTGCCGGGCTCGCCGTGCAGCAGCAGGAGCCGGCCGTTGACCGCGCTGCCGTCGACGGCCATCAGCCGTTCCAGGGTGCGCGCCACCGGGTCCGCGTAGTTCCGGCGGATCTTGTCCCACGGCGCGGCGTCGATCTCGCGCTGCACGCGGCGCGGGCCGTGCGGCCCGAAGTGCCAGAAGCCGATCGGCACGCTGTCGGCGGCCGGCTCCGGCTCCTCGACGGCGTTCTCGGTCGCGACCGCCAGCACCGACTCCGCCATCTCGGCGCTGACGGCGGTGACCGTCACGCGGGCCCGGCGGCTCTGCTTCCAGCGGGTGACGTGCAGGGTCCAGCCCTCGCCGACCGAGAGCCGGCCGTGGCCGTCCCCCTCGACCGCGTCGCGCACGATCCGGGCGTCGCCGGTGGTCAGCAGGGCGTCGGCGCGGACGTTCTCGAGGTCGGCGGTGCGGCCGTACGGCTCCCGCCCGGTGACGAACGCGTCGAGCGCGAGCAGGTCCACGATGTCCACCAGCCGGTCGGCGTCGTCGAAGGCGCCGGACAGCGGCGCCGGCGCGGGCGCGGCCGTCTCCACGGGACGGCTGCCGAGCCGATCGACGGACTGATGGGGGGTACGCATCACCCCATGATCGGCCCCGGAAGAGGGAAGAGCACCCGGTTTTCCCGCAGGGGTATCCGATCGGGATGTTCCCATGTGTGCGCGGTATACCCGATTTATACGGTCCTCGGCGTTTGATCACGTTAGGTTTACCTAACCCTGTATGACCAGGATTCACCCGAGGATTGGAGGCCGGCATGGCGACGCACGCGCCCCTTTCGCGCCGGAATCTGTTGTTCGGCGTCGCGGGCGTCGCGGCCACCGGAGTGCTCGCGGCCTGCGGTGATGACGACAACCCGGAAACGGGAAGCTCCCCGGCGGCCACCGGCGGCGGGTTCCCGACCACCGTGACCCACCAGTTCGGCAGCACCACCCTCGAAAAGGCGCCCGCCGTCGTCGTCTCGCTCGGCTGGGCCGACGCCGACGCGCTGCTCGCCCTCGGCGTCGTGCCCGCCGGCATCCTCGACTGGTTCCAGGCCTGGCCGACCGGCGTCGGACCCTGGGCCCAGCCGAAGCTGGGCGGCGCCAAGCCCACCGTGCTCACCGGCCCGGAGATCAACTTCGAGAGCGTGGCGGCGCTGCGGCCCGACCTCATCACCCTGACCAAGAGCGACAACGTGAAGTCCACCTGGGAGCAGCTGGAGAAGCTCGCGCCCACGCTCTCCGGGCCCGCCGGCACCCAGCCGTACGGCACCGCGCTCGAGGACCAGACGCTGATGATCGCCCAGGTGCTGGGCCTCGGATCCGAGGGCGAGGCGCTCGTCGCGGCCAACGACAAGGCGCTCGCCGACGCCAACGCCGCCAACCCCGAGTTCCACGGCAAGACCGTTGTCGTCGCGGCCTCGTTCGGCGGGCAGTACGGGGCGTACACCAGCGGCGACGGCCGGGTGCAGTTCATGGAGGCGCTGGGCTTCACCAACTCGCCGAAGATCGAGGCGCTCAACCCGCCCAGCTACTACGCCGCGATCTCCAAGGAGCAGGTCGGCCTGCTCGACGCCGACCTCACCGTCGTCTTCGGCATCGGCGCCGGCGACCAGCTCGCGAAGGACCCCGTACTGAACAGCATCCCGTCGGCCAAGGACGGCCGGATGCTCATCATCGACGACGCCGACCTGGCCAACGCGTTCTCCACCAACTCGGTGCTGAGCACCCCGTACACGATCGAGAGGTTCGTGCCGATGGTCAAGGACGCCCTGGCGTGACCCACACCGCCGCCGAGCGGGCCGGATACACCACCCTCGAGGCGCGGGTCCGCGCCCGAGGGGGACTCACCGCACGCGGCGCCGGGCTGCTGCTCGCCGGCGCCGCGCTGATCGCGGTGGCCGCCTTGAGCATCGCGGTCGGCACCAAGTCGATACCGCTCGGCACGGTGTGGGGCGCGCTCTTCTCCCGGGGCGCCACCGAGGACGTTCGGATCGTGCTCGACCTGCGGATACCGCGAACCCTGATCGGGCTGGCCGCGGGGATCGCGCTCGGCCTGGCGGGTGCGCTGATGCAGGCGCTGACCCGGAACCCGCTGGCCGACCCGGGCATCCTCGGCATCAACGCGGGCGCGGCCACCGCCGTCGTGCTCGCCATCCGGGTGCTCGGCGTCGGCTCGCTGACCGGATACATCTGGTTCGCGTTCGCCGGCGCGGCGGGCGCGTTCGTCGTGGTCTACCTGCTCGGCACCCGCGGCCGCTCCGCCGCCTCCCCCGAGCGGCTCGCGCTGGCCGGCGCGGCCGTCGGCGCGGCCCTGCTGGCGGTCACCAACGGCGTCGCCCTGCTCGACGTCACCACCTTCGACCGCTACCGGCTGTGGACGGTCGGCTCGCTCGCCGGTCGCGACCTGAGCGTCTTCTGGGGGGTGCTGCCCTTCGTCGTGGCCGGCACCCTGCTGGCCCTGGTGCTCGGCCCGTCCCTCAACGTCATCGCGCTCGGCGAGGACACCGCGCGCGCCCTGGGCGCCGACCTGAACCGCACCCGGGTGCTGTCCGCGATCGCCGTCACCCTGCTCTGCGGCGCCGCCACCGCCGCCGTCGGGCCGATCGCGTTCGTGGGGCTCGCCGTGCCGCACATCGCCCGCATGCTGGTCGGGCCGGACCAGCGCTGGCTGCTGCCGTACTCGCTGCTCTTCGCGCCGACCCTGCTGCTGCTCGCGGACGTCGCCGGGCGCCTGGTCGTGCGCCCCGGCGAGCTGCAGGCCGGCCTGGTCACCGCGTTCCTCGGCGCGCCCGTCTTCCTCTTCGTCATCATGCGCCGCCGGATCGTGCCCCTTTGAGGCGCCGGATCACCGTCCGCGCACCGGGCCTCGCCCTGCGCCTCGACCTGCGCACCCTCTGGGTCGGCGGCGCCCTGCTGCTGGCCGCGCTCGCCACGGTCACCCTGACGGTCGCCGCGGTCGGCGTGCGGCTGCCGGTCGCCGACATCCTCGAAATCGCGGGCGGCGGGGGCCGGCGCGCCGACCGCTTCATCCTGCTCGACCTGCGCCTGCCCCGGGTCACCCTCGGCGTGCTCGTCGGCGCCGCGCTGGCCCTGTCCGGCGCGGTCTTCCAGAGCCTGTCGCGCAACCCCCTCGGCAGCCCCGACATCGTCGGCTTCACCACCGGCTCCGCCACCGGCGCGGTCCTCGCCATCGTCGTCCTCGGCGCCGGCCCGGCCGGCGCCGCCGGTGCGGCCATCCTGAGCGGCATCCTCACCGCCCTCATCGTGTACGGGCTGGCCGCGATCGGCGGCGGCGCGGTCCGGCGCATCGTGCTCGTCGGCATCGGCATCAGCGCCATGCTGGTGGCGCTGAACAGTTACCTGATCAGCCGGGCCCGGCTCGACGCGGCCCAGTCCGCCGCGGTCTGGCTCGTCGGCACCCTGAACGGGCGGACCTGGGAGTACGTGCGCCTGCTCGCCGTCGCCCTGCTCGTGCTGACGCCGCCGCTGCTGCTGCTCACCCGGCGGCTGCGGATGCTCGAGATGGGCGACGAGTCCGCGCAGTCCCTCGGCGTACCGGTGCACCGGTCCCGCCTGACGCTGGTGGTCCTCGCGGTCGCGGTGTGCGCGGTCGCGACCGCCGCGACCGGCCCGGTCGCGTTCGTGGCGCTGGCGGCGCCGCAGATCACCCGGCGCCTCACCGGCTCGCCGGCGCCGCAACTGCTGCCGACGGCGATCACCGGGGCGCTGCTGATGGTGCTCAGCGACTACGTCGCCCAGCGGCTGCTGGCCCCCGCCCAGCTGCCCGTCGGCGTGGTGACCGGCGCGGTCGGCGGGGTCTACCTGGCCTGGCTGCTCGGCATCCAGTTTCGAAAGGAAGGCCGATGACGTCGCGGCTGTCCGGTGCGGACCTGACCCTCGCGTACGACAGCCGGGTGATCGCCTCCGCCCTCGACGTGAGCATCCCCGACGGCTCCTTCACGGTGATCGTCGGGCCGAACGCGTGCGGCAAGTCGACGCTGCTGCGCGCGCTCGCCGGGCTGCTGGCGCCGAAACGGGGCTCCGTGGTGCTCGACGGGGCGGCGATCAGCTCGTACCGGGCGAAGGAGGTGGCCCGGCGCCTCGGCCTGCTGCCGCAGACGGCGACCGCGCCCGAGGGGATCTCGGTGGCGGACCTGGTGGCCCGCGGCCGATATCCGCACCAGAAGCTGCTGCGCCAGTGGACCCCGGAGGACGAGAACCAGGTCGCGGCGGCGATGGATGCGACCGGCGTGACCGCGCTGGCGGACCGGGCGGTCGACGAGCTGTCCGGCGGGCAGCGGCAGCGCGTGTGGATGGCGATGGCGCTCGCCCAGCAGACGAACATCCTGCTGCTCGACGAGCCGACCACCTTCCTCGACATCGCCTACCAGATCGACCTGCTGGACATGTGCGCCGACCTGAACGAGCAGGGCCGGACGCTGGTCGCGGTCCTGCACGACCTCAACCAGGCCTGCCGCTACGCGACCCACCTGATCGCGATGAAGGCCGGGAAGATCGTCGCCGAGGGCGACCCGGGCGCGATCATCACGGCCGAACTGGTCGCGGACGTGTACGGCCTCGCCTGCCAGGTGATCCCCGACCCGCAGACGCACACGCCGCTGGTCGTGCCGGCCGCCCGGGGAGCACGCGGCGGCCGGCTGATCCGCTAGCGCTCAGTCCGAGCGCCGCAGCACGAAAACCGGGATCGACCGCTTCGTCTTCTTCTCGTAGCCGGCGTAGGTCGGGAACGCCGCCACCGCGCGCTCCCACCACACCGCCCGCTCTTCGCCGGACACCTCGTGGGCGACATACTCGTGCCGCTCCTCGCCGTCCTGCAGCTCCACCTCGGGATTCCTGCGCAGGTTGTAGACCCAGACCGGATTCTTCGGGCCGCCGCCGAGCGATCCGACCACGGCGTAGTCGCCGTCGTGCTCGACGCGCATCAGCGCCGTCTTGCGCAGCAGGCCGGTGCGGGCGCCGATCGAGGTCAGGACGATGACCGGGCGGCCCTGGATGTCGCCGGCCTCGGCGCCGTTCGTCGCCTCGTACGTCTCCGCCTGCTCGCGGGCCCAGTTCGAGGTGCTCGGGCCGTACTCGCCGGTTAGCGGCATGTGCGGACTCCTCAGTCGGAGGTCGGGGTGAGCACGAAGACCGGGATGATCCGCTCGGTCTTGGTCTGATAGTCAGCGTACGGCGGCCAGGCCTCGACGGCCCGCTTCCACCACAGCTCCCGCTCCTCGCCGTGCACCTCGCGCGCCTCGAAGTCGCGCTTGACGTCGAGGTCCTGCAGCTCCACGCGCGGGTTGCTGACCAGGTTCCAATACCAGACCGGGTGCTTCGGTGCGCCGCCCAGCGAGGCGACCACCGCGTACTGGCCCTCGTGCTCGACGCGCATCAGCGGGTTCTTGCGCAGCTTGCCGCTCTTGGCGCCGACGGTGGTGAGCAGGACGATCGGCTTGCCGCGCAACTCATTCGCCTCGGCACCGTTCGAGGCCTCGAACGCCTCGGCCTGCTCGCGGGCCCAGTCGGACGTGCTCGGCGCGTATTCACCGGACAATGGCATGGGAACTCCCTCTCAGAGTGAAGCCTTTTCAACGTGGCCCGGGCTCCGGCCCGAGGCCGGGTTGAAACTGCTCAGTGCGACAAGACCCGCGGCGGTCGGCGTGAAGCCGCAGGCCTGCTGATAGAAGCCGGCCAGGCCGGCCTCGTAGTCCACGTGCAGCCAGGTGCATCCCGCCGCCCGGGCGCCGCGTCCGGCGGCGCTCACCAGCGACGTGCCGACGCCCTGCCCGCGGACCTCCGGCGCGACGACCGTGTCGAGGATGAAGGCGTGCGTGCCGCCGTCCCAGGCGACGTTGACGAAGCCGACCAGCCGCTGCCCCAGGTGGGCGCAGACCCACCCGAGGCTGTGCTGCTCGACGCGGGCCAGCCAGTCGATTCCCTCAGGGGGATGGCCGAAACCCACCGCGTGCAGAGCGTCGAGGGCGTCGCTGTCGAAACCGGCCCGCCACCCGTACGCGATAGTCACGCCGAAAGCCTATCCACGGCGGCGGCCCGTCGACCGCCGCGTTGGGCGAAGCCGGACCATGCTTACGGCCACGCCGACCGCCCGACCGGTGGCTGGCTTCGGCCGCCCAGGGACCGATCCGCACCGTGGGGGTCGGATAGCCTCACGATCATGCCTGCGCTCGATGTCGGCGACATCACCCTGCACTATGAGGAGTCCGGGCGCGGCGAACCGGTGCTGCTGATCCCCGGCACCGCCGCGCGCGGCCGCACCTGGCGGCTGCACCAGGTGCCGGCCCTGGTCGGCGCCGGCTACCGGGCGATCACCCTGGACAACCGTGGGGTCGGCGGCAGCGGCCCGGCCCGTCCGGGCCTTGGCGTTGCGGACCTGGTCGCCGACGCGGCCGCGGTGATCGAGCGGGTCGCCGGCGGCCGGTGCCGGCTCGTCGGCACATCGCTCGGCGCGTACGTGGTGCAGGAGCTCCTGCTGGCCCGCCCGGACCTGGCCGAACGCGCCGTCCTCATGGCGAGCCGGGCGCGGCCCGACGCGATGTCCCGGGCGATGGCGGCCGCCGAGCGCGCCATGGCCGACTCGGGGGTCGCGCTGCCGCCCGAATACGAGGCGGTCAACCGCGCGCTGCAGAACCTCTCGCCCCGTACCCTCGAGGATCCGGAGGCGGCACAGGACTGGCTCGACATCCTGGAGATGTCGCCGACCGACTGGGCCGATGAGGACCTGCGCCCGCAGCTGGACGTGGCGGTGGACACCGACCGGCGGGCGGCGTACGGAAAAATCGGCGTGCCCACCCTGGTGCTGTCGTTCGCCGACGACCTGATCGCGCCGCCCGCCCGGGGCCGTGAGCTGGCCGAGGCGATACCGGGCGCGAGCTACGCGCAGATCCCGGACGCGGGCCACTACGGCTACCTGGAGCGGCCCGACGCCGTGAACGACGCCGTCCTGAGGTTCTTCGCCGATGCTTGAGCGCATCCTGCCGCCGGCCGTGCGGACCGCGTACGCGAGAACCGACCCGCCGGAGGCCGAGATCTTCCCGGCCGAGGCCGCCCTCATCGCGGGCGCCGTCGCGAAGCGCAGGGAAGAGTTCACGACGGCCCGGCACTGCGCCCGGCTCGCCCTGGCCGAGCTGGGCGTGCCCCCCGCGCCGATCCTGCGGGGCGTGCGAGGCGCGCCGGTCTGGCCGGACGGGATCGTCGGCAGCATGACGCACTGCCCGGGTTACCGCGGCGCGGCGGTGGCGCGGGCGGGCGAGGTCCCGGGGCTCGGCATCGACGCGGAGGTGCACGGCCCGCTGCCGACTGGCGTGCTCGACCTCGTGTCGTCGCAGCGGGAACGGGCGCACCTGGCGGAGCTGGCCCTGCTGCGGCCCGCGGTGCAGTGGGAGCGCCTGCTGTTCAGCGCGAAGGAGTCCGTCTACAAGGTGTGGTCGCCGCTGACCGGGCAGTGGCTCGGATTCGAGGGCGCGGCGGTGACGTTCGATCCGGAGGCGGGCACGTTCGCGGTGCGGCTGCTGGTCGACGGGCCGGTCGACACGCTGGCCGGAAGGTTCCTGGTGCACGACGGGATCGTCCTGACGGCCATCGTCCTGGATGCTCCGGCGCGATGAAGCGGCTGGGCGGCGGCCTGGACAACGTCGCGTACCTGGTCGACGACCTGGTGGTGCGGTTCCGGCGCGCCGATCCCGGGGAGGTCTCGCGGGAGGCGCGGGTGCTGCGGGCGGTCGGTGTCGTGTCGCCGATCGCGGTGCCCGTGCCGGAGTTCGTCGATCCGGTGGGCGGCTGCCTCGCCTACCGGATGCTGCCGGGGGTGCCGCTGCTCGCGGTCGCCGAACGGGACGCGGGCGCGCTGGGCGCGCGGCTCGGCCGCCTGCTCGCGGCCCTGCACACGCTGCCCGGGGACATCGCCGGGGAGACCGACGACACCCCGCCTCGGGTGTGGCTGGACGAGGCGAACTCGCAGTGGCCCGAGATGGAGGGCGAGGTGCCGCGGGCCCGGCGCGGCGCGGTGCGGGAATTCCTGGACGCGGCGGCGCCGGAGCCGGCGGCGTTGCTCGCCTTCTCGCATCAGGACCTCGGTGCCGAGCACGTTCTGGTCGATCCCGGCACGGGGGAGATCACCGGGATCGTCGACTGGTCGGACGCGGCGGCCGGGGATCCCGCGCGGGACCTCGGGCTGATCCTGCGCGACCTCGGGCCGGCGGCGTTCGCCGCCGCCGTCGAGCAGGTCGCGCCGGACCTGCGCGACCCGGGGATCGCCGAGCGTGCGCACTTCTACGCGCGCTGCGGGCTCATCGCCGACCTCGCATACGGCGTCAGCACGGCCCAGCCGGCCTACCGGGACAAGTCGATCGCCGGTCTCGACTGGCTCTTCACCCCGATCCATCCCGAATAACCGCCCGCCGCGGAGCTCCGCTGGTCGGCGGGGGCGCGCCACGGGCGTCGTGCCGCCCGGCCCCGGCTGCCCCTGCCGGCGGTCGGTCAGCGGTCGGCCAGGCGGGCGGCGAAGGCCATCAGGTCGCGGCGTTCGATCGCGGCAGCCATCAGGTCCGGGAAGGCGTCCGGCGTGCACGCGAAGGCCGGCACCCCGAGCGCCGCCAGCGCCGCCGCGTTCTCGTGGTCGTAGGCCGGCGCGCCCTCGTCCGACAGGGCCAGCAGCACCACCACCTGGACCCCGGCCGCCGTCATCTCCGCGACCCGGCGCAGCATCTGCTCCCGGACGCCGCCCTCATACAGGTCGCTGATCAGCACGAAGATGCTGTCCCTCGGCCGCGTGATCAGCTGCTGGCTGTAGCCGATCGCCCGGTTGATGTCCGTCCCGCCGCCGAGCTGCGTGCCGAACAGGACCTCGACCGGATCGCTGAGCTCGTCGGTCAGGTCGACCACCGCGGTGTCGAAGACCACCAGCGACGTACGCAGCGAACGCATCGACGCCAGCACCGCCGCGAACACCCCGGAGAACACCACCGACGCCGCCATCGAGCCGGACTGGTCGACGCACAGCACCACGTCGCGCTGGATCGCGGTGGTGCGGCGGCCGTAGCCGACCAGCCGTTCCGGGATCACCGTGCGGTGTTCCGCCTGGTAGTGCTTCAGGTTCGCGCGGATCGTCCGGTCCCAGTCGATGTCCGCGTGCCGGGGGCGGTTGATCCGCGCCGCCCGGTTCAGGGCGCCGCTGACCGCCGCCCGGGTGTGCTGGGAGACGCGCCGCTCCAGCTCGGCGACGACCTTGCGAACCACCTGCCGCGCGGCGTCCTTGGTCCGCTCCGGCATCACCGCGTTCAGCGAGAGCAGCGTTCCGACCAGGTGCACGTCCGGCTCGACCGCGTCCAGCATCTCCGGCTCCAGCAGCAGCCGGGTGAGGTCGAGGCGTTCGATCGCGTCGGCCTGCATCACCTGCACCACCGTGCTGGGAAAGTATTCGCGGATGTCACCAAGCCAGCGGGCCACCTTCGGCGCGGATCCGCCGAGGCCCGCCGACCGCGACGTGCCGGACCCCTCGCCGTCGCCGCCCGCGTCGTAAAGGGCGGACAGCGCCGCATCCATCGCGGCGTCGCGGCCCTGCGCCGCACCGAGCGAGTCCTGCGCCGGGCCGCCGAGCACGAGCCGCCAGCGGCGCAGGCGCTCGCGGCGCGCCGCATCGTCGATGTCCGTCATGTGACCTCCCGGCCCAGCAGCGCACTCAGGGTGGGCAGCACGAGCGCCGCCCGCTCGTGGTCCAGCACCAGCGGCTCGGCGCCCGCTCGCCCGGCGGCGGCCGGGCCGGCGATCCGTTCGCCGATCGCGCGCCGCTCGCCGGAGGCGAACCCGCCGAAGGTGCGGCGCAGCAGCGGCAGCACGTCGTCGAACGCCTCCGCCGGGATGTCCGCGAGCCAGCCGTCGAGCAGTTCCAGCAGCGCGTCGTCGTGCACGAGCAGCAGGCCGCCGCCGGCGAGGAAGCCCTCAACCCAGGCGGCGCCGTGCGCCGGTGGCGTGCCGACGGTCAACGGCAGCCGCAGCCGCCGCCGCACCTCCTCGATGCCGAGGCGGCCCGCGTCCAAAAGCAGGCGGGTCAGCCGTCCGGCGAGCAGCCCGTGCAGGTCGGCGCGCCCGCAGACGGAGGCCAGCGTGTTCAGCCAGCGTTCCCGCAGGTCGCCCGCGTCCAGCAGGCTCACCGCGGCGTGCACGCCGTCGATGTGCCCGCGCAACTGCTTGGCGGCCTCGTCGGAGAGCGAACCGGCGGCGGCCGGCAGCCCGGCGCAGACGCGGGCGAGCAGGCTCGCCGTCACGGTGGACAGGCCGGCCACGTCGGTGCGGCGGACGTCGCCGTATCGCAGGGTGCGGGCCAGCGCGGGGATGGCCGCCATCAGGTGGCCGACGTCCGAGTCGAGCGCGGCCCGGGTGTCCAGGGCGGCGAGCACCGGCGGGTAGGCGTCGGCCAGGTCGGCCAGCAGGCACACCTCGACCAGCTCGGTCACGTCGGCGAGCGTGGCGGCCTGCCGGGCGGCGTCGATCACCTTGGTGGTCGCCGCGACCGCGACCGTCGTGCCCCACATGCTGCCCTCGACCAGCTGGACCGCGAACTCCGGCTGCCAGCGCAGCCGCCACTGCTCCCGGAACGTGCCGGTCCCGCGCCGGGCCGCCTGCGCCTCGCCCCACGGCACGCCGATGGTGCCCAGCCGGTGCAGCAGCCGGCTGCGGGCCAGGTCGATGTCGCGGCGCAGGTCCAGCTCGAGCTCGCGTGCGAGCGCCTCGGGCTTGAGGCGCACGGTGCGCTGCTGCGCCGCGAGATCCTTGGCCAGCGGCACGGCGGGCATGTCGTCGGGAACGCCGCCGAGCCGCTCGCCGACGACGAGGCGACGGTCGATCAGCTCCAGGCGCAGCGGCTCGCCGTCGCACATGACGGCCTCGGCCGCCTCGGTGACCTCCGCGAGCCCCGCCAGCGGGCGACCCCGGACGGTGGCGAGCGCCTCGGCGAGCCTGGTGGCCTCGATGACGTGCGCCGACGACGTGGGTACGCCCTCGGCGCGCAGCACACCGGCGGCGCCGACGAGCCACCGCGGCACGACGTCGTCGGTGGTCGTGAACAGGTGGTGATACCAGCCCGGCGACGAGACGCCCGCGCCGTAGCCGGACCCCGAGGCCAGCCGCCCGTAGGTCCACGGCACCCAGGTGAAGGCGACCTTGGCCTTGCGGCGTCCCTTGAGCAGCGCGGCGTCGTTCTTGGCGGCGACCTTGCGGGTCAGCGCGGGCACGTGCCAGGCGCCGCACACGACGGCGATGTTGTCGTGGGTGCGGCGAACCTCGCGCAGCACGGTGCGCATGTAGGCCTCGCGGACGAGATCCTCGGGGTCCTCGGGCGCCGACTCGCGGATGGCGGCCATCGCCTCGGCGATGGCCTCGAACGCGGGCATCCCCCGGTGCTCGACGACGTCCTCCCACCAGCGCTCGGGATCGTCGTATCCGGCGGCGGCGGCGAGCTCCCCGATCGGGTCGACCGGCCGCACCCGGACCGGCGCCGCGACGACCTCGGCCGCACCGGGAATCTCCAGCACCGATGGAGACACCGCCGGAGCCGTCCCGCCCGGAGTGGTGTCGCACGGAGCCGTCCCGCCCGGAGTGGTGTCGCGCGGAGCCGTCCCGCCTGGATCTGTGCCGTGCGGGGCGGTCCCGCCCGGACCTGTGCCGTGCGGGCCTGTGCCGTGCGGAACGGTCCCGTCCGGACCCGTGGACTGGGGATCGGACCCGTCCGGATAGCCGGAAACCGACGGGACGATTCTGCCGTCCGGGTCCGTGTCGATCGGCGGCGCGGCGGGAGGCGGGCCATCGGCCGGCGGGCCATCGACCGGCGGGCCGGCGGCCGGTGGAGTGTCGGGGGTGCGGTCGTCGGTGAGGCGGTAGGAGTAGGGCAGGTCGAAGAAGCGGACCGGCACCCGGTTTTCCACCGCCCAGCGGATCGCCTGCCACTCCGGCGAGAAGACCGCGAACGGCCAGAAGGCCGCCCGGCTGGGGTCGTCGGCCGAATAGCCCAGCAGCGCCACCGGCGGCTCCAGGCCGGTGTCGGCCGCCCAGCGGATCAGGTCGTCCGCCTCCGGCGGGCCCTCGATCAGCAGCATCTCGGGTGGCCGGCGATTCAGCTCCTGCACCACCGCCCGGGCCGAGCCCGGGCCGTGGTGGCGGATGCCGTAGAACCGCTCAGGCATCGCGGGCGGCTCGGTAGAAGTCGCGCCAGTCGGTGCGCTCGCGGACGACCGTCTCGAGGTATTCGCGCCAGACCACCCCGTCCGAGGCCGGGTCCTTGACAACCGCGCCGACGATGCCGGCGGCCACATCGGACGGTTGCAGGTTGCCGTCGCCGAAGTGCGCGGCCAGGGCCATGCCGTTGGTGATCACCGAGATCGCCTCGGCGGGCGAGAGCGTGCCGGTCGGCGACTTCAGCTTGGTGCGGCCGTCCTCGGTCAGGCCGGTGCGCAGCTCGCGGAAGATCGTCACCACCCGGCGGATCTCCTCGAGGGCGGCCGGCACCTCGGGCAGGTCGAGCGACCTGCCGAGCTGGGCCACCCGCCGGGCGACGATCTCCACCTCGTCGTCGGCCGACGCGGGCACCGGCAGCACGACCGTGTTGAACCGGCGGCGCAGCGCGCTGGACAGCTCGTTGACGCCGCGGTCGCGGTCGTTGGCCGTGGCGATCAAGTTGAAGCCGCGCTCGGCCTGGACCTCCGAGTTGAGCTCCGGCACCGGAAGGGTCTTCTCCGACAGCACGGTGATCAGCGCGTCCTGCACGTCGGACGGGACGCGGGTCAGCTCCTCCACCCGGGCGATCGCGCCGGTGCGCATGGCGCGCATGACCGGGCTGGGCACCAGCGCCGCGTCGGAGGGGCCGTCCGCGAGCAGCCGGGCGTAATTCCACCCGTAGCGGATCGCCTCCTCGGCCGTGCCGGCGGTGCCCTGCACGAGCAGGGTCGAGTCGCCCGAGATCGCCGCCGCCAGGTGCTCGGAGACCCAGGTCTTGGCGGTGCCGGGCACGCCGAGCAGGAGCAGCGCCCGGTCGGTGACCAACGTGGACACCGCGACCTCCATGAGCCGCCGGGGTCCGACATACTTCGGGGTGATCTTGGCGCCGTCACCCAGGAGGTAGGTCACCACCGCCTGCGGGGAGAGCCGCCAGCCCGGCGGTCGCGGCCGGTCGTCGGTCGCGGCGAGCAGCGCCAGCTCCTCGGCATATTGATCCTCGGCGTGCGGTCGCAGTGCGGTCACTCGAACTCCCTGTCTGTCCCACGGCCCGGCCGCCCGGCCGGCCCGTCGGCGCTGCTGATGACTGGCACGTTACCGAGCACCTCCGACAGGAAATGCCCACCGAAAGCGCGGCTGCCGGTGCGAACGGTGGACCGCCGCGGTGCCTCGGACTCGTTCCCGGAGGCCGGCTCACGGCAGCAGCTCCCGGAGCATCTCGTGGCGGAACGCGAGGGTGCGGGCCAGCTCGGCCACCGGCCGCACCCGGGACTCCGCGGTCGGCAGCTGGTCGAGCCGCTCGGCCAGCCGGGCGACCTGCTCCGCGTAGCCGGGCGGCATGGCCATCGCCGCGGCCCGGCACAGCTCGGCGAGCTGCCAGCTGTGCTTGTCCGCCTGGACCCGGTGCGCGATGGTCTCCACCACCGCCACGGCGAGCTCGTCCGGCCAGGCGCCGGGGTGCACGGCGAGCAGCCGGTGCGCGAGGTGGTCCTCGGTGCGCAGGAATTCGGCGGCGATGCGGGCCAGGTCGGCCGGCGGAAGCAGCAGATGCAGGTCCCACCGGACGGCCTCGCGCAGCCCGCTCGCGCCTCCGCGGGTGTCGTTCCCGACCAGCGCGGACGCCCAGGCGGAGCCGGCCTGCACGATCGCCGCCTTGGCCCAGCCGTGCAGCAGCGGCGTCTCCCAGTCGTGTCCCCGGGCCAGGTCGACGACCGCGGCCGGGGAACGCCCGAAGGTCTCGGTCCAGGTGGTCAGCGGCGTGCCGGCGATGACCTCCTCGAGCAGCCAGGCCTGCACCCCGGTGCCGTGCGCCGGCTGCGCGCCGACGCCGTCGCGCCGCAGCTCGGTGCTCAGCTCCGGTGGCGGGGTGACGTCGAGCCGGTCGCGCCCGCGGGCGTCCCGGCCGAGGCGCACCGCCGCCGTCGCCCGGGCGGCCATCCGCCGGCCCAGTGACGATTCCGGAAGGCGCCGCAGCAGGTCGAGGGCGGCCTCGCGCACGCCCTTGCGCCGGTCGTCGAGGGCCTGGTCGAGGAAGGCGTCGTCGGCGGGGGAGAGCCCCGTGTCGAGCGCGCCCACGAACCGGGTGCGGTCCTCGGGTGTCTCGGTCCGCCAGGTGCTCTCCAGCAGGGCCAGCGCGGCGGCCGGTTCGGTGCCGCGCAGCCGGATGAGGAAGGCCAGGCGTTCGCCGCCGGTGCCGGTCTCCCACACCTCCGGGTCGGCCGGAGCGGCGGCGCCGGGCGCCTCGTCGCGCAGCCAGCGCCAGTCGGGCCGCATCTCGGCGAGCCAGGTGCCGCGCAGACCGGCGACCCGCCCGATCGCGGGCCGCAGAACGCTGTTGCGGCGGCCGGCGTCGAGCAACGCGGGCAGCGACTCGGGCGGGACGAATCCGCCGTGCTCGGCGGCCGCGGTCAGCCACTGGGCGAGCAGCTCCTGCGCCTGCTGCGCGCCGCCGGGCGCGCCGCCGTCGGTCAGCAACCGCAGCAGCCGGTCCCCGGCGGGCCCCGGCAGCGGCCGGTCGGTCTCCGGGGGCGCCGCCTCGACCGGCGCGTGCCCGGAGGAGGGCGTGACGCCCGCCCGCCGATAGGTCAGCGCGGCGGCGGCGGCCTCGAGCAGGGCCGCCGCCGGCTCCGGGGAGCCGGCCCCGGAGCCGTGCCCGGCCGGCGCCAGTTTCAGGACCCGGTCGCCGGCGGGCACGCTCGGCGACGTCCACGGCCGCCGGGCGGTGCCGACCAGGGCCGCCGCCAGCAGGTCGGCCGGAAGCTCCGGAACCCGGCCCGCCGCGTCCGGCACCGGCGGGGGCGCCGGGAGGTAGCGGCCCTCGACCCACGCCGCCAGCGGCCGCAGGCCGGACGGTGACCACTCGCCCGCCACGGTCGCCGGCCTCCCGCCGGCGGCGGCCAGCAGCCACCAGGGCTCCCGATGCCCCGGCGCCAGCGGCAGGGACTCCCCGGCGGCGTCGGTGATGAATCCGTCGGCGCCCGGCACCACGTCAGCCAGCAGCACCGGCGCGTCGTAGCGCCAGGGCTCGGCCGCCACCGTCGACGACCAGGTTGCGAGCGCCGCGCGCAACCCCGCGGCCGCGTCCGGCGCGGTCACCGGCCGGGGCGTGCCGAACTGCTCCTTCACCAGCGCCCGCAGCGGCGCGGCGCCCGGGTAGAAGCAGAGCGCCGCGTCGACCGCGGTCCCCGGCACCACCTCGGCGGCCGGCGACTGGCCCGGCGCCGCGAACGACAGCAGCAGCGCGAACCGTCCACTGCCGACCCCGAGCAGCCAGGTCCGCCGCGTCGTGATCGCACCCTCCTCGCTGTCGACCTGCCCCAGCACCTGCCACACGTCCCGGATCGGCGGGCCGGCGAGCACGTCCTGGTTGGCGACCGGGAATCCGATCCGCGAGCGGACCGTGGCGGCCAGCGTCGTCGGCAGCGCGTCGAGCCGCTCATGGCCGGCGACCAGCAGCCGCAGCAGCGCCAGCTCGCCGAGCAGCCGGTCGGCCCAGTGCGGCCCGATCCCCGCGATCCCGCCCAGCCGGCGGACCGCCGAGGCGGCGGCCGGCGCCTGCGCGTCGACCAGGCGGGCGGCCATCGCCTCGTAGGGCCGGCGCCCCGCCTGCTCCGCGCCGGCCAGGCCCTGCTGCACCTGGTCGTCCAGCCATCGCCGCAGCTCGGCCATGCCGGCCGCGACCCGGTCCGCCCGCTGCTGAGCGCGCTTGCGGGCGGCGGCCGGGTCGGGCGGCCCGGCGGCCCTCGCCGGGGCCGCCTTGGCCGCGCGGGCCGCCTGCCACTCGCCGACGAAGGCGGGCGCCGCGGCCTCGACCGGGCCGCCCCCGGCCCAGTAGAGCAGCAGCCCGAGCGCGTGCTTGCAGGGAAACTTGCGGCTCGGGCATGAGCACCGGTAGGCGGGTCCGGCCAGATCGACGCACACCTGGTAGGGATTCTTCCCGCTGCCCGCGCAGAGCCCCCACAGGACCTCGTCGAGCAGGCCGGCCTCCTGCCAGTGCCGCGCATCGCTGACGCTGCGGGCGCCTTTCATCGAGTTGGCGTCGGGAGCCAGGGCGTCGACATGGGCTGTGGACCATCGTTCAACGGGCACCGGAGCACTGTAGAAGCCGGGTACGACATCCCAGGTCACGCCCGCGCCGGGCGCCCGGCGCGCGCCGTTACGCTGCTGTGCCGAGCCGTTCGACGACGCGGTCGGCCCGCATCCTGATCACGAAGGACGGGAAATGAAGGTCATCATCTTCGGCGCGACCGGCATGGTCGGCCAGGGCGCCCTGCGCGAGAGCCTGCTCGCGGAGGACGTCGAGCGGGTGCTCGCGGTGGTGCGCAGGCCGACCGGGGTGCGGCATCCGAAGCTTCGGGAGGTCACGACGGCGGACTTCGCCGACCTCACGGCGATCGAGGACGAGCTGCGGGGCTACGACGCCTGCTTCTACTGCCTCGGCGTCTCGTCGGTCGGGCTCAGCGAGGCGGAGTTCACCCGGATCTCCTACGACTATCCGGTCGCGGCCGCGCACCTGCTCGCCGGGCTCAACCCCGAGACGACCTTTCTGTACGTGTCAGGCGCCGGCACGAACCCCGGCGGCCGCGCCATGTGGGCACGGGTCAAGGGCCGGACCGAGCTGGAGATCATCAAGATCTTCCCGAACGGGTACGCGTTCCGCCCGGCCTTCATCCAGCCGACCTTCGGCGCCACCTCCAGAACCGGCCTCTACCGGGCCCTGTACACGGTCACCGGGCCGCTGATGCCGCTGCTCGGCCGCCTGGCGCCCAAGTACGTCACCAGCACCGACCGGCTCGGCCGGGCCATGCTGCGGGCGGCCCGCACCGGCTTCCCCACGCACGTCGTGGAGAACGCGGACCTGCGCTGACGCCCCGTAGAGCACCGCGCCGAACGCGACAAGCATCCCCAGCACCTGCGGGGCCGTGAGCGCCTGGCCGAGCGCCACCCAGCCGACGGCGGTCGCCACCAGCGGCGAGAGCAGCCCGAGCAGGGAGACCTTGGCGGCCGGCAGCCGCCCGAGACCCCGGAACCAACTCGTGTACGCCAGCGCGGTGCCGACCAGCGACAGGTACGCGTACCCGGCGACATTCGCGCCGGTGAGCGTGGCCGGCAGTCCCTCGACGGCGATCGCCACCGGGGCGAGCAGCAGCCCGCCGGCGGTCAGTTGCCAGCCGGTGGTGATGAGCGGTGAGCCATTTCCGACGTGGCCCGGGCGGCGCCCGGCGGGGGTGCGAAAATGGCTCGTGGATGCGTCGGGCCTGCCCCAGCGCTTGGTCAGCACCAGCCCCAGCGCCATCGACGCGGTGCCGCCCAGCCCGGCGAGCAGCCCCACGGGGTCGAGCCCCGCGCCGGCCGTCAGCACCGCCGCCGCCACCCCGCCCGCACCGATGACGGCCGCGACGACGGTACGCAGGGCGACCCGCTCGGTCAGCAGCAGCACGGTCAGCCCGGCGACGATCAGGGGCTGAGCGGCGCCGAGGACGGCGGCCATCCCGCCGGGCAGCCGGTACGCGCTGACGAACAGCAGCGCGAAGAACACCCCGATGTTGAGCGTGCCGAGCACCGCCGAACGCCACCACCAGACGCCGTGCGGCAGCCGCCGGGCAAGCGCGACCAGCAGCAGGCCCGCCGGCAGCGCCCGAAGGGTGCCCGCGAGCAGCGGCCGGCCGGGCGGCAGGAACTCGGTCGTGACGGCGTACGTGGTGCCCCAGGCGACGGGGGCGAGGGCGGTGACCAGCAGGACCGGCGCGCGCATCGCAAACTCCCTCGATGGAAAGTATCTTGACATCAAGAGATTCTCTCTCAATCTTCTTCTTGTCAAGAAGCTCGACATCGAGACAATGGAGGGATGGCACAACCCGACGGCGTCGACCGCATCACCGAGCAGTGGCGCGACGAGCGCCCGGACCTGGACACGACGGCGATGGCCGTCTTCGGCCGGATCTTCCGGCTGTCCCGGATCGCGGGCGACGAGATGGAGCGCGTGTACGCCGGCCACGGCATCGGCCGCCCCGAGTTCGACGTGCTGGCGACCCTGCGCCGGGCGGGTGAGCCGTTCCAGCTGTCGCCGGGCGCGCTCGCCGCGTCCATGATGGTCAGCACGGGCGGCACCACGGCCCGGCTCGACCGGCTGGAGCGCGCGGGCCTGGCGAGCCGATTCCCGTCGCCGACCGACCGCCGCGGCGTGCTGGTCCGGCTGACGCCGAAGGGCCGCGAGGTCGTCGACCGGGCGGTCGGTGCCGGCCTGGCCGAGCAGCAGCGCCTGCTGTCCCACCTGTCGCCGGCCAAGCAGGGGCAGCTCGCGGGCCTGCTGCGGGAGGCGCTGGGCCCCCTCGAACCTCCGGCGGGCTAGGGCGCATCTGGCGGATCATGGCGGCCTGCGCCGGGCCCAGCTTCCACCCCGCGCCGCGACGCGAAACCTGGACCTCGGCTCGGCAACGCCATGCTCCGCCAGATGCGCCCTAGGACTTGCGGGCGACGGCCCCGTACATCGCGATGTGTGCCGGGTCCGGTCGCGGCTCCGCCTCGCCCTCGGCGCGCCACTCGCTCACCGGGGTCACCCCGGGCTCGACCAGTTCGAGGCCGTCGAACAGGGCGGTGAACTCGGTGCGGTCCCGGGGCCAGACGTTGGTGACCCCGGACGCCAGGGCGGCGTCGTAGGCCGCGGCTGTCTTCGGCGGGAGGGGATCCTTGGTGGCGTTCGTGATCACCACGAAGCTGCCGCCGGGCAGGGCGTCCATCAGCGTCCGGACGAGCGGCGCGCCGGCGCCGTACCCCTCGATGAAGTGAAGAACGGCCACCAGCATCAGCGCGACGGGCTCGCCCAGATCGAGCGTCTCGCGCAGCGCCGGATCCGACACGATCGACTCGGGCGACCGCAGGTCGGCCTCGAGGTAGGTGGTCCGCCCCTGCGGCGTGCTGTTCAGCAACGCCCGCGCGTGCACCATGACCATGGGGTCGTTGTCGACGTAGACGACGCGGCACTCGGGCGCGATGGCCTGTGCGACCTCGTGGGTGTTGTCGGCGGTCGGCAGGCCGGTGCCGATGTCCAGGAACTGCCGGATGCCCGCCTCGGCGACCAGGTAGCGGGTCGCCCGCCGCAGGAAGCGGCGGTTCTCCAGCGCGGCGATCCGGGCAGTCGGGAAGCTCTTGAGAATCTCGTCCCCGGAGGCGCGGTCGACCGCGAAGTTGTCCTTGCCGCCGAGCCAGTAGTTGTACCGGCGGGCCGGCTGAGCGGTCGAGCTGTCGATCTGGTCGCTCACGGGGCCTCCAAGGTGGAATTCCCGATCATCGTAGGACGTCGATGCACGGGTCGTGGGCCCGGTCGCGGGGCCGTGCCGGCGCAGGCGACGGCGAATCGGGCGGGCCTGGAAAATGCCGGTCGCGGGCGGCACCCGGGATTTTCTGGCAGGGTGGTCGGATGACCGCCAAGATCGGCTCCTTCCTTGCCCGGTGGACGGCTTGGGTCCCGGTCCTCGCAGTCCTGGCGCTCGTGCTGACCTGGGGCCGCGACCTGCCGGCGCCACTGGTGATCGTCAGCGGCGCGCTGCTCTCGGGCGCGGTGCTGGCCGCCGTGCACCACGCGGAGGTGGTCGCGCACAAGGTCGGCGAGCCCTTCGGCTCGCTGGTCCTGGCCGTGGCGGTGACCGTCATCGAGGTCGCCCTGATCGTCACCCTGATGATCAGCGGTGGCGAGAAGACACAGGCGCTGGCCCGCGACACGGTCTTCGCCGCCGTGATGATCACCTGCAACGGCATCCTGGGCCTGTCCCTGCTGGTCGGCGCGGTACGCCGGCGATTCGCGGTCTTCAACCCGGAGGGCACCGGCGGCGCCCTGGCCGCGGTCGCCACGATCGCGACGATGAGCCTGGTCCTGCCCAGCTTCACGACGAGCCGGCCGGGCCCGCAGTTCTCGCCGGCGCAGCTCGCCTTCGCGGCGGTGGCCTCGCTCGGCCTGTACCTGCTCTTCGTGCTGGTGCAGACGCACCGGCACCGCGACTACTTCCTGCCGATCACCACCGCCGGCAAGGTCATCGACACCGAGACCCACCTGGACCCGCCCACCGGCCGGGCGGCGCTGGCCAGCCTGGGGTTCCTCCTGGTGGCCCTGGTCGCGGTCGTCGGCCTGGCGAAGGGCGTTTCCCCGGCGATCGAGTCGGCGGTGGCGGCGGCGGGCTGGCCGCCGGCCGTGGTTGGCGTGGTGATCGCCCTGCTGGTGCTGCTTCCGGAGACGATCGCGGCGGTCCGCGCGGCCGCCCGGGACCGCATCCAGACGAGCCTCAACCTGGCGCTGGGCTCGGCGATGGCGAGCATCGGCCTGACCATTCCCGTGATCAGCGTCGCCATGATCTGGCTGGACGGCCCGCTGCTGCTCGGACTGGGCGGGACCCAGATGGTCCTGCTGGCCCTGACCGCCGCGGTGGGCACGTTGACCGTCGTCCCCGGCCGCGCCAACGTCCTCCAGGGCGGCGTCCACCTCGGTATCCTGGCCGCGTTCCTCTTCTTGGCCGCCAGCCCGTAGGCAGGTGAACGAGTCCCGGGCCTCGGCCTCGGTTGTTGTCCTTCAGCCGGCATGATTCGCGATCACCGCGATCCTTGCCGCCGGGCCCGTGCCGGTGGCACCCGCTGTCACGCCGACTGGCGCAGCACCAGGGTCGGCTCGTAGATCACGGAGGAGATCCGCATGCCGGGGTCGTCGATCCGGGCCAGCAGCAGCCGCGCGCTCTCGGCCGCCATGTCCTCCAGCGGGTGCCGCACGGTCGTCAGCGCCGGGCTCGCCGCCACCGCCGCGCTGCTGTCGTCGAAGCCCACCATCGCGACGTCGTCCGGCACCCGCCGGCCCGCGTCGCGCAGCGCGAGCAGCGCGCCCAGCGCCATCAGGTCGTTCGCCACGAAGACGCCGTCGACGCCGGGGTTCTCCGCCAGCAGCGTGCGCATCGCGGTCTCGCCGCTCTCCTGGGTGAAGTTGCCGGAGGCCAGCGGCACCCAGGCGTGGCCGTGCCGGGCCATCGAGCGGCGGAAGCCGGTGATCCGGTCGTTGCTCGCCGGCACGTCCGCCGGGCCCGAGATCATCCCGATCAGCTGGCAGCCGCGCTCGACCAGGTGGTCCGCCGCCAGGCAGGCGCCGGTGTCGTTCGCCAGGTCAACGTAGTTGATCGGCACCGGGTCGGCGGGGCGGCCGATCATCACCGCCGGTACGCCCACGTCCGTGAGCATCCGCGGCAGCGGGTCGTGGCCGGGCAGGGACAACACGATCACGCCGTCCGCCTGGCCGTGGCGCAGGTCGCCGACCAGGCGGGTGCGCTGCTCCTCGGTGCCCACGATCTGCAGCGCGAGCTGGATCCCGGCCGTGCGCAGCACGCTCATCAGGCCGCCGACCACCCGGCCGAAATACGGATCCGCGAAGAACCGGCCCATGAACGGGTCGTCGTCGTGCGACTCGGAGTCGGAGACGACCAGCGCCACCGTGCCCGTCCGGCGGGTGACCAGCGAGCGGGCCAGCCTGTTCGGCACGTAGCCGGTCTGGCCGACCGCGTTCCACACCATCTCGTGCAACTGCGGATCCACGTTGCGGATGCCGTTGATCACGCGGGACACGGTGGCCCGGGAGACGCCGGCGACCCGGGCGACATCCTCGAGGGTCGGCAGTCGCTCGCCCACGGGCAGCCGCCCGGTGCCGGCGGTCATGGGGTCGCGTTCCGGGTCTGCATAACAGTTTTTATAGCACACGTCGGAGAGCGCTCTCCGAGACGGTCGTCCGGGGCCGGTTCCGAGCCGCCAGGTTCCGGATCTGCCCCGAGATATTGACGGGCGTGCAACCTTGGCGTAACACTTCGGAAAGCGCTCTCCAAGTACGTCCGGCATCGCCCGGCCGATCCCCGCACCGCCGTGGCGTGGCGATCAGCCACGCCGTAACGCCGGTGTCCGGCCGGGTGAGGCATTCGTCCTCATCCCCGTGGGAGAACTCATGAGATCAGGGAAAAGTCGGCTCAGACGGCTCGTCGCGCCGCTCGGCGTGGCCGCCCTCGTCGGATCGCTGCTGGTGGCGGGGGTCCAGTCGGCGCACGCCGCCGACAGCCTGCTGTCGCAGGGCAGGCCGGCCCTCGCCTCGTCGCTGGAGAACGGCGAGTCGCCCGCGGCCGCCGCTGTCGACGGCCGCGCGGACACCAGGTGGGGCAGCCAGTGGGCCGACCCGCAGTGGCTGCGCGTCGACCTCGGCGCCACCGCGACCGTCACCCAGGTCGTGCTGCAGTGGGAGGCCGCGTACGCGCGGGCCTTCCAGGTGCAGACCTCGCCCGACGGCAACACCTGGACCAGCATCTACAGCACCACGACGGCAACCGGCGGCACCCAGACGCTGGCGGTCAACGGCTCCGGCCGGTACGTGCGCATGTACGGCACCCAGCGCGGCACCGGCTACGGCTACTCGCTGTACGAGTTCAAGGTCTACGGCACGAGCAGCGCGCCGCCGCCGACCGGCGGCAACGGCTACGTCCTCGCCAACCCGCCGGTCACCGGCGTGGTCCCGTCGACGGCCACCCCGCCGGCGACGAATCCGCCGACGACGCACCACGAGTTCCAGGCGAACTGCTCGGTGAGCCGGTCCAACCTGCCGGACGACCCGATCGTCTTCCCGAACCTGCCGGGCGCCTCGCACTCGCACACGTTCATGGGCAACACCACCACGAACGCGGCGACGACGCTGGCCAGCCTGAACTCGGGCGGAACCTCCTGCATCACGCCGGGCGACAAGACCGGCTACTGGATGCCGACGCTGCTCAACGGCGACACCGCCGTTCAGCCGGTCGGCCGTCAGGTCATCTACTACAAGAGCGGCGTGATCGACTACCGCAGCGTCCGCCCGTCCCCGCCCGGCCTTCGGTACGTCGTGGGCAGCCCGGCGGCGACGCTTGACGAGTTCAAGAACGCGCCCGGCGCGGTCGAGGGCTGGGAATGCGGCGACAGCGTCCGGAACTGGGACTTCCCGGGTACGTGCCCGGCGGGCACCCAGCTGAACATCCGCTACCAGGCCCCGAGTTGCTGGGACGGCATCTACCTGGACACGCCGGACCACAAGAGCCACATGGCGTACCCGACCGTCGGCGTCTGCCCGGCCAGCCACCCGGTGGCCGTGCCGATGATCGAGTTCAAGATGGCGTTCCCGGTCAGCGGCAACATGGCGAACGTCAGGTTGTCGAGCGGGCGGGCCTACTCGTTCCACTACGACTTCTACAACGCGTGGGACGCGCGGACCCTCAACGCGCTCGTCACGCACTGCATCAACGGCGGACTCCAGTGTGACCCGCGCGGCTTCGACCAGTACAAGCCGGATCGCGGCGCGGCCCTCAACGAAAACTACGTCCTGCCGTAACGGACAAACGAATTCGTCCGGGCGCCGATCTCGGCGCCCGGACGATTCTTGGCGGGTACAGAAAGGGAATTAGGTGTCGATTATTCTGGCCGTTCGCCCGCATTACAGGCGGCCGCGCGGATCGGCGAGCCTTTGGTATCGACCGGGCGTGGATTTCGTCGCCGTGGACCATGCGGGTCGTCGTGGCCCGGGCGGCAGTGCTCGGCGGAGATAGCGGAGCAGGCCGCCGGCCCGAGGCCGGGTTGACCTTGCTCAGTGCGCCTTCAGCCTCGGCAGGAGCCGCTCCCGGCCGGTGATCACCAGCGCGGCCAGGGCCTTGGTCTGGGGTTCGATGCCCGCCTGCTGCTCGCTGCCGGCCAGCTTCACGCCCTGCTCGAAGTGCGCCCTCAGGTGCCGCACCAGCAGCGCGTCGAACGCCGCGCCCCGCGCGGCCTCCGCCTGCGTGACCTGCTCCGGGGTCACCATGCCGGGCATCGGCATGCCCTTGTGCGGGTTCTCGGCCGGGAGTCCTGCCTGGTCGTGCAGCCCGCGCAGGGTGCCGAGCTCCCGGTCGTTGAGCGCCGCCGTCTCCGCCGCGAGCGCCTTGGTCTCCGCGCTCGAACTGTGCGTCGCGGCCAGCGCCAGCAGCGGCGCCAACTCCTCGTTCATCGCGATGTTGATCTCCACCCACGCGAGGTCGGTGCCGCCGAAGTGCCCCGCGCCGCTCGGCGCGGCCGAGCCCGTCGTCGCCGCCGGGACGGGCGCGGCGGCGCCCGCGTCGCAGGCCGCGACGCCGAACAGGAGGGCCAGCAGGCAACCGGCCACAGTGGTGCGCCGCCCGAGGTTCACGCGAACTCCATTCGAAAGGGAAGCGCCTTAGTGTCGGCGTCCCGGCCGGGGGTGTCAACGTGAAAGGCGACGCCGGATTTCAATTCCGGAACCCAGGCGTATTGACGTGAAGCAACGCCGAACGTAACAATCGGCTTACTTGGAGAGCGCTTTCCCAAGATCACTTACCGGTTCCCGTGAGCGGGCCACCACGTCACGACAGGTAGGACCATGAATCCGATATCGCTGAAAGCGCCACTCCGGCGCAGAGGCCGCACGTTCACCGTCCTCGCCGCCGTCCTCGCCACCGCGCTCGGCCTGACCGCCGCCGCGGTCGCCACTCCGGCCGGGGCCGCCGATTCGTTGTTGTCGCAGGGCAAGACGGCGACGGCGTCCTCGCAGGAGGGTGCCGACGTCGCGGCGGCGAAGGCCGTCGACGGCGATGCGGGTTCGCGGTGGTCGAGTCAGTTCAGCGACCCGCAGTGGTTGCAGGTCGATCTGGGTGCCACCGCGACGATCAGTCAGGTGGTGCTGCAGTGGGAGGGCGCCTACGGCAAGGCCTACAAGATCCAGACCAGCCCGAACGGCACGGCGTGGACCGACGTCTACTCCACGACCACGGGCGCG
>NZ_JBEZXZ010000093.1:0-33280 GCF_040638275.1 Actinoplanes sp. NPDC026623
CCCGGCGGGCCGCCGAGGTCGTTGCGCTGCTGGACGCCGACCGGACCCGCACCAGCGATCTGGTCGCGGCCTGGCGCAGCGCGCGGGCCGACAACGACGGCGCCTGGCGCGCCGAGGTCCGCCGCCTCGCCGCGGCGATCACCCGCAACCCGGACGCCCCCGCGGGCGGGTCCGGCGGCAGCGGGCGGCTGCCGGACGACCTGGCGGCGGGGCTGATCATCGGGCTCGCGTACCCCGAACGGGTCGCCCGGGCCCGCGAGCCGGGCGGGCGCGCGTACCTGATGGCGGGCGGGACCGCCGCGGAGCTCAGCGACGGCAGCGGCCTGGCGGGGGCGCCCTGGCTGGCGGTCGCGGACGCGGACCGGGCGCCGGGTGCCCGCACCGCCCGGATCCGCAGCGCCGCGCCGCTGGACGAGGAGAGCGCCCGGGAGGCCGCGGCGAATCTGCGCGAGACCGGCGACCAGATCGGCTGGATCGACGGCGACGTGGTCGCCCGGCGCGTCGACCGGCTCGGCGCGATCGTCCTGAGCGAGCGCCGGATCGAGCGCCCGGAGCCCGCCGACGTGCGGGCGGCCCTCGTCGACGGGCTGCGCCGCGAGGGCCTGAGCCTGCTCACCTGGTCGCGGACGGCGACCGAACTGCGGGAGCGGCTGGCGTTCGCCCACGCCGCGCTGGGCGAGCCCTGGCCGGCCGTGGACGACGACGCCCTGCTCGCCGGCGCCGACGCCTGGCTGCCGCTGGGCCCGGCCCGCCGCCGCGCCGACCTCGCGAAGATCGACGTCGCCGCGGCGCTGCGCCGGCTGCTGCCCTGGTCGGTGGCCGGTCGGCTGGACGAGGTGGCGCCGGAGCGGCTGCCGGTGCCGAGCGGTTCCCGGGTCCGGGTGGACTACGCCGACCCCGCGGCCCCGGTCCTGGCCGTGAAGGTGCAGGAGGCCTTCGGATGGCGCGAGGCGCCGCGGCTGGCCGACGGACGCATCCCGGTCCTGCTGCATCTGCTGTCGCCCGCCGGCCGCCCGGTCGCGGTGACCCGGGACCTGGCGTCCTTCTGGTCGACCGGCTATCCGCAGGTCCGGGCGGAGCTTCGCGGGCGCTACCCCCGGCACCCGTGGCCGGAGGATCCGACGACCGCCGAACCGACCCGCCGCCTCAACCGCCGCTCGTCCTGACCGGCCCGGCGGGCCCGGCCGGCCGTCCTAGGAGGCCAGGTGGGTGCTCGACTGCGGCGCGGGCTGGGCGGGGATCATCGCGGCCAGCCGGTGCACCGGGCCGGGCTGGCCGAACAGGTAGCCCTGGCCGAAGTCGCAGCCGAGCGCCGCCAGCGCCCGGGCCTGCGCGGGCGTCTCGATCCCCTCGGCCACCACCGCGATGTTCAGCTCGGCGCAGATCGCCAGCACCGAGCGGCACAGCGCGCCCGCCCGCTCCGGCGAGCTGTCCACATCGGTCAGTGTCGAGTCCAGCTTGACGATGTCGACCGGCAGCGAGTGCAGCTGGGCCAGCGCGTTGTAACCGCTGCCGAAGTCGTCCAGCGCCACCCGCACGCCGCGCCGGCGCAGCCGCTCCGCGACCTCCACCGCCCGGGGCATGTCCGGGATCCGGCGGGTCTCGGTGATCTCGACGACCAGCCGGGACGCCCGCACCGAGTGCCGCTGCAGCGCCCGGTCGACCGCCTCCTCCAGCCCGTGCTGGCCGAGCCGGGCCGCGGACACGTTGACGTGCATGTCGATCGGCCGGCCGTAGGTGCTCGCCAGCGCCGAGGCGTCGGCGCAGGCCCGGTCGAGCACGAAGTCGTCGATCGCGGCGACCAGCCCGGTCCGCTCGGCCACCGTCACGAAGACGTCCGGATCCACCGGGCCCGCCACCGGGTCCGTCCAGCGCGCCAGCGCCTCCACCGCGACGATCGCGCCGTCCGACAGGCGCACGATCGGCTGGTAGTAGACCTCGAACCCGGCCGCGGCCGGCTCGCCGGACAGCGCCCGGGCCAGCAGGTGCGGCAGGTCGGCGTTCGGGCCGCCGTCCGCGCCGCCGGAGTAACGGGCGAGCGCGTTCTTGCCGCGCCGCTTGCTCACGTACATGGCGGCGTCGGCGCGGCGCAGCAGGGTGTCGGCGGTCAGGTCGGAGTCGGCCGGATCGGACAGCACCAGGCCGAGGCTGGCGCTGATGCCGACGGTGTGCCCGTCGATCACGAACGGCTCGCGCAGCGCCGCGAGGATGCGGTGCGCGGCCGGCTCGGCCTCGTCGGCGGGCCGCTCGAGCAGCGCCGCGAACTCGTCGCCGCCGAGGCGGGCGACCAGGTCGCCCGCGCCGACGCAGGCGACGAGCCGCTCGCCGATCGCGCGCAGCAGCCGGTCGCCCATCGCGTGGCCGAAGCTGTCGTTGATGAGCTTGAAGTCGTCGAGGTCGGCGAAGATCAGCGCCACCGGCACGCCGCGGTAGCGATGGTCGTCGAGGGCCAGCACCAGCCGCTCGCGGAACAGCGCGCGGTTGGCCAGACCGGTCAGCGGATCGTGGTAGGCCTGATGGTGCAGCCGTTGCTGGCCCTCGGAGATCCGGGCGAGCAGCACCGTGTTGTCCACGATGGTGAACATCTGCCGGGCCACGACCAGGCCGAGCCCGAGCCAGCCCAGATAGGCCTCGTAGGAGGTCAGTTGCCCGCCCGCGCCGGTGCGCACCGCGATGACCACCCCCGTCGCGACCACCGGCAGGTACGGCAGCAGCAGGTGCAGCCAGTCCGCGTCGGCCCGGTCGGCGGCGGGGCTCTCCAGCCGGCCCGGGTTGCTGAGCGCCGCGAGGGCGAGCAGCGACGGGCCGAGCAGATAGCCGGCGGACTCGGCCGGCGACACCACCCCGGTGCCCAGGTGCACCAGGCGCAGCGCGTCGGCGACCCCGAACGCCACCATCGCCAGCCCCATCAGCCGCAGCGGGATCCGTCCGGCCCGCGAGGTCGGCCGGGTGGTCAGCAGCAGCGCGACCATGACGGCCAGCCAGAGGTCGGCGATCGGGTAGGCCGCCGCGGTGCCGGCCACCCAGGGGTGCACCAGCACGTCGTCGAGCAGCCCGCCGGGCAGCGCCGACCAGATCAGGGCGAGCAGCGAGCCCGCGACCAGGAGGCTGTCGATGACCAGCACGACCCGGTCCCGGCGCAGCGACGCCTGCGGCGGCCGCGGCAGCCCCATCGAGCCGGCGATCAGGGCCAGGAACACGAACAGCTGCAGGGTCAGGAAGCCGACGTCGTTCGGCGTGGCCGAGGTCGTCCAGCCGGGGTCGACGAGATCGCGGACCGTGAACCAGAGCCGGGTGGCGGCCCAGGTGGCCAGCCCCGCGCCGATCAGCAGCCGCCAGCGGCGCCGTGGGCCGGACCGCTCGCGGCCAGCGCCGATGCAGACCAGGGCCGCGAAACCGCCCAGGACGAACTGGGTGGCGTCGTTGAAGAGTTGCCGGCCCGGACCGGCGGGAACCGCCAACATCCCGGTCAGCGTGACGGCGGCGGCGATCACCAGCGTCACGGCTGACCGTGCCCACAGCCGTTCCGTCGTCATCACCACCCGCAGCAGGGCCGCGGCTGGCCGTCCCGCGACCGGAGTAAGGTACCGCAGCCCTCGCCCCGTGCGGAAAGTCCGCAGGTGCGGTTGAGGACGACGATCAGTCGATGGCTGTCAGATCGGCGACAATCACCGTGATGTTGTCCGGGCCGCCGCCCTGCAGGGCCAGGTCGAGCAGGCGGTCGGCGCAGCTCTGCGGCGCGTCACCGGCGAGCATCTCGGCCTCGATCTGCTCGGCGGAGACCACCGTGGTGAGACCGTCGCTGCACAGCAGCCAGCGGTCGCCCGCCTCCGGCTCGACGATGACATAGGACGGGCTGACCGGCTCGCCCTGCAGCGCCTGGGTGACCACCGCGCGGCGGGGGTGGCTGCCCGCCTCCTCCGGCCGGATCAGTCCCTGGTCCACGAGCATCTGGACGTACGTGTCGTCCTTGGTGAGCTGGTTCAGCCGGCCGTCGCGCAGCAGGTAGGCACGGGAATCGCCGACGTGCGCCAGCGCGGCGCGGTCGCCGGAGAAGATCACGGCGGTCAGCGTGGTGCCCATGCCCTGCAGGGCCGGGTCGGCGGCGACGGTCTCGGCGATCCGGCCGTTCGCCACCTCCAGCGCCTTGTGCAACGCATCCATCTGGCTGTCGTTGTCGATCGCGACGTCGAGCGAGTTCATCGCCTCGACGGCGATGCGGCTCGCGACGTCACCGGCGGCCATGCCGCCCATGCCGTCGGCGACGACGAGAAGCCGGTCACCGGCGTAATAGGCGTCCTGGTTGTTGCTCCGGACGTGGCCTTTATCGGTGACGGCCGCCCACCGCAGGTGCAAGGTCATGGCGTGCAGCCTGCCAGGTCAGGTCCAGCCTGTCTGCAAGTGGTCGGCGGCGCGTCGCGACAACCTGCCCGTACCTGCGCAAATCCGCTACCCCGGGCGGTTATCTGGCCGCCCGAGGCAGCGCGAGTCGACGTCGACGGCCCGCCGGGTGGGCGCCACCCACTCGAGCACGGACTCGTCGATCGCCCATCCGCGTACGGTGATCCGGCTCTTCTGGGTCCGGATCGGCTCGGGGCACAGGGTCTTGGACCGCACCTCGCCGTTCGGGATGAACACCACCTCGCCGCCGCGCTGCAGGATCGTGGTGGCGGTGTCGTCGACGGTGATCAGCTGACCGCGGATCACCCGGATCGGCGCCCCGTCACGCTCGGCTACCTCGACCGCACTGTTGGGCAGCACCGGCGCGCGCAGGAAGACGACGCCGATCACGAACGGGGCGGCGATCATCGCCGCGACGGCGGGCCAGTGCGTCGCGAGCCGGGCCGCGCGCGGCGGCACCGGGCCGGTGAGCAACCAGCCGAGCAGCGCGGGCACGAGCAGCAGCACGGCGGTGCCGGCGTCGCCCGCCGCGAGGGCCGTCCGGATGCCGGGCCAGACCCAGATCAGCACCACCAGGCCGAGCGCGACCGGCACCACGAGCGTCACCACGGTCAGCATCCGGCGCTCGCCCGGATAGCGCTGCACCGCGGTCAGCGCGACGATGACCGCGGTCAGCATTATCAGGGCGGGCAGCAGGCGCAGCTGCCAGGTGAAGCCGGCCAGCACCACCGCGACCGCCACCACCCAGTCCGGCATCCGCAGGGCGGTCAGCGCCAGCAGCGAGCGCCGGGCCGCGTCCTCGGGGTCCGGCGAGCTGACCAGCAGCAGGCCGCCGAGGGCGCGCAGCACCAGCACCACCGCCGGCACCGTCCAGATCAACGTGATGATCAACGCGCTGATCATGCCGAGCGGGCTGATGTACTGCACCAGGAGCAGCATCGTCGGCAGGTCCTGGCGGCTCAGATACCAGAGCCGGAGCACGAGCAGCACCAGCGGGAACGCCGGCAGGGCGGTGAGCAGCCAGTTGAGCTGGTTGCGGCGGACCCGGCGCGGCGGCCGGGGCAGCGGCGTCACGGTCACGGGACCACCTCCTCCCACGGCAGCTCGCGCACCCGCGGGCGGGTGGTGTCGGGCTGCTGCGGGCGGGCCAGCGGCACGCGCTTGCCGTCGACCGTCTTGTTCGCCGCGGTCTCGGGCAGGATGTTCGCCACGTACGCCTTCTCCCAGCGCGCGTCCTTGGGGTCCTCGAAGGACCGGTACAGGGTGAGGTTCGCCAGGTCGCGCAGGGCCTCGTTCGCGCCGACGCTCACGCCCCAGGCCTCGGTATTCTCCAGCCCCAGGTCCCAGTGGTCGTACTTGTCCGGGTATCGGTACTTGTAGCCGCCGAGGATCGCCGCGTCGGTCGTGATCGCCTCGACCTTCTCGTTGTCCAGCAGCTCGAAGCACTCCGAGACGCGGTTGCGGCGGGTCAGCCTGGCGCCGGATTTCGCGGCCGCCAGGGCGCTGGTCGAGCTCGACAGCGTGCAGACCGTCTTGCCCTTGAACTCCTCGAGGCTGGCGACCTTGCCGTGGCCCTTCAACGTGATCACCGACTGCTCGGTGTGCAGGTACGACTGCGTGAACATGACGTTGGGCATGTCCTCGCGGTCCTTCGTGATGCTGAAGCTCGCGATCACCATCTTGACCTGCACCGGTTTGCCCTTGAGGTCGGTCGCCTCCATCCGGGCCCGGTCCTCGCTCTCGATGCCGTAGAACTCCACCTCGTCGCGGCGGAACCCGAGATCCTCGGCGATCATGTAGGCGATGTCGATGTCGAAACCCCGCCAGTCGCCGGTGGCGGGATCGCGCTCGGCGATGCCGGGCTGGTCGTCCTTGACGCCGATCGGCAGCGTCTTCCACTCGTCGACGCCGGCGGCCCGGCGCAGGTCCTCGACCGAGGGCGGCCCGATGTGGAACAGCCGCACCCAGAAGAACCCGAGCGCCAGGATGAGCACCACGCCGACCGCCGTCAGGCGCCACGGCGCCAGCGAGCCGCCCCAGGTGCGCACGGTCTGATCGGGCTGGGTGAAGGTGCGCCGCAGCCCGTGCAGCGCGCGCTGGGCGCGGGCCGGGCGGGGGCGGCTGCGCACCGGCGCCCGCCGATGGATCACCGCCTTGCGGAACCGGGCCTCGCCGCTGTCCTCGTCCATCGTCGGCAATGCCCTCCCGCACCCGTATCGGAGCGGCAATGATGCCCGACCAATGTCACGGAACGGGGTCGGCGGTCCCGAACACGACACCCGGCCGGCAGCGCAGCAGCCGGCCGGCCGTGAGCCGCAGCCCCTTGCCGGCGCCGTAGCGCTGGACGGCCTCGAGGCCGTAGGCGCTGCACGTCGGCGTGAAGCGGCAGCGGGCGGGCAGCCGCGGCGAGATCCTGCGGTAGCCGCGGATGGCGGCGATCACGACGGCGTCGGCGAGCATGGTGGGCCAGGCTAACGGAAGGCGACCACCACGGCGGTCTCCGGTGGCAGATCGACCCGGTCGCGCTGCAGCGCCACGCCCGGCCCGGTCGCCAGCAGCACGCTGCGCGGCGCCGCCCGGAGGCTGACCGTCTGCGGCACCCCGGCGAGGTTGGCGGCCACGGCGCAGTCGCCCCGGCGCATCACCACGTACCGGTCGCCGTGCCAGAGCTCGACGGTGTCCAGCCTTGGGTCCGACAGGTCGGCCCGGCTCCGGCGCAGCGCGATGAGCCTGGTGTAGAGGTCGAGGATCTCGGCGTGGCCGGGCCGCTCGCGCTCGGACCAGTCCAGCTTCGAGCGCTGAAACGTCGCCGGGTCCTGCGGGTCGGGCACCTCGGCCGCGGTCCAGCCGTGCGCGGCGAACTCGCGCCGCCGGCCGTTGCGCACCGCCGCCGCCAGCTCGGGCTCGGGGTGGCTGGTGAAGAACTGCCACGGGCTGCCGGCCGCCCACTCCTCGCCCATGAACAGCATCGGCGTGAACGGCGAGGCGAACAGCAGCGTCGCGCCGACCTTGAGCAGGCCGGGCGACAGGGTCGCCGGCAGCCGGTCGCCGGTCGCGCGGTTGCCGATCTGGTCGTGGTTCTGCAGGTACGCGACGAAGCGGTGCCCCGGCGTCCGGGCGCGGTCGACCGGGCGGCCGTGCCGGCGCCGGCGGAAGCTCGACCACGTGCCGGCGTGGAAGAACGCGCCGGTCAGCACCGTCTCCAGGCATTCGAGCGAGCCGAAGTCGCCGTAGTAGCCCTGCCGCTCGCCGGTGAGCAGCGCGTGCAGGGCGTGGTGCACGTCGTCGTCCCACTGCGCCGACAGGCCGTAGCCGCCGGCCTCGCGCGGGGTGATCAGCCGGGGGTCGTTCAGGTCCGACTCGGCGATCAGCGACAGCGGGCGGCCGAGATGGGTGGACAGGGCGTCCACCTCCAGCGCAAGCTCCTCGAGCAGGTTGATCGCGCCGTGGTCGACGAGCGCGTGCACGGCGTCGAGCCGCAGCCCGTCGACGTGGTAGTCGCGCAGCCAGCCGAGGGCGCTGTCGATGATGTAGCGGCGGACCTCGTCCGACAGCGGGCCGTCGAGGTTGATCGAGTCGCCCCACGGGTTGGCGCCGGCCGCGCTCAGGTACGGCGCGAACATCGGGGCGTACGCGCCGCTGGGTCCGAAGTGGTTGTAGACGACGTCGAGCACGACGCCGATGCCCCGGCCGTGCGCGGCGTCGACGAAGCGCTTGAGGCCGTCGGGGCCGCCGTAGGCCTCGTGCGGCGCGTACCAGCAGACCCCGTCGTAGCCCCAGTTGTGTTCGCCGTTGAAGGCGGCGACGGGCAGCAGCTCGACGAGGTCGACGCCGAGCTCGGCGAGGTGGTCCAGGCGCGCGACGGCGGCGTCGAAGGTGCCCTCCTGGGTGAAGGTGCCGACGTGCAGTTCGTAGAGCACGGCGCCGGGAAGCCGGCGGCCGGTCCAGCCGCCGTCCGTCCAGCCGAAGGCCGCATGGTCGTAGACCCGGCTGGGGCCGTGCACGCCTGCGGGCTGCCACGCCGAGCGCGGGTCGGGCAGCGGACCGTCGTGGTCACCCAGCAGGTAGGCGTAGTCGGTGCCGGGGCCCGCCTCCGGCACGTCGGCGCGCCACCAGCCGTCGTCGCCTCGCTCCATCTCCCGGACCGTCCCGTCGATGCGCAGCCGGACGGCCTTCTCCGGCGCCCACACCTCGAAGCGCGTCACTGCTCTCGCACCAGCAGCGCCACGGGGTACGTGTGCAGGAGATCGGCCACCGCCAGGCGGCTGCCGCCGTAGCTGGTATTGGTGAAGACTTCCGTCCAGGTGTGGCCGTCGAGTGACAGCGACGTGTCGTGCCAGCCGCCGTGTCGTGACAACCCGACCGGCAGCCGGGTGGCCACCGCCACCACGCCGCCGCGGTCGAAGGCCAGCACATGGTCGCGGATCCGCCCGTCGGCGAAGGCCGGCCGGTAGCCGGTGAACAGCTCGGGCCGGTTCCGGCGCAGGCGCAGCGTCCGGCTGGTGACCAGCAGCTTCGCGGCCCCGGTCGGGTCGACCGGGGGCTGCCACCCGTCGTCGATGCGGCCGAGCAGGTCGCGGCGCAGGTCGAAGTCGACCGGCCGCCGGTTGTCCGGGTCGACGAGCGAGAAGTCCCAGAGCTCGGTGCCCTGGTAGGTGTCGGGGACGCCCGGCATGGTCAGCTGCACCAGCTTCTGGCCGAGCGAGTTGGACCAGCCGGCCGGCGTGATCGAGGCCGCGAAGCCGGCGACCTCGCCGTGCAGGGTCGGGTCGTCGTAGATCCGGTCGACCAGCTCCCGCAGCGCGGTCTCGAACGCCTCGTCCGGACGCTGCCAGGTGGTGAAGGCGCCGCTCTCGCGGGCGGCCTTGAGCGCGTACGCGCGCAGCCGGTCCCGCTCGATCGGCCAGGCGCCGACGGCGGCCTGCCAGATCAGGTGTGCCAGGGCCGGGTCGGGCAGCGGGGCGGCGCGCACCCAGCGGCGCACCACCTCGGTCCAGTCGCCGGGCAGCTCGGAGAGCACGGCGAGCCGGGCCCGCACGTCCTCGCTGCGCTTGGTGTCGTGGGTGGAGAGCGTGGTCATCCCCGCCGGCCACCGGTGCTGCCGCTCCTCGGCGCGGTCGTGGAACACCCTCGGCGGCACGCTGAACTTCGACGGGTCGTTGCCGACCTCGTTGCGGGCGGTGAACCGGGTCCACCGGTAGAACGCGGTGTCCTCGACGCCCTTGGCCATGACCGCGCCGGTGTACTGCTGGAACCGCACGGCCAGTTCGTCGTCCGGGCGCCGCAGCCGGGCGGTGAGCTGGTCCAGGACGCCGATGAGCGCCGGACGGCGGCGGCCCGCCTCGGACCGGGCCTCGGCCAGATGCCGGGTGCCGAACGGCAGGTAGGAGCGGTAGACGGGGAAGCAGGCGGCGAGCTCGGCGAGCGCGCTCGGCGCGGCCTCGATGTCGGGCACCAGCCGGCACATCCGGGCCAGCTCGGCGGCGAGCTGAAACGTGGCGACCTGCAGCTTGGTCCGGTGCACCAGGTCCTGCCAGCTCGTCTCGGCGCCGGTCAGGTGGTGGTCGAGGGTGTCGAAGAACGCCTCGGTGCCCGGGTCGACGAAGAGGCCGCAGACCTCGGAGAGCGCGTCGTAGCCGGTGGTGCCGTCGACCGGCCACCTCGGCAGCTGCTCCCCCGGCTCGAGGATCTTCTCGACCACGATCCAGGCGTCCGGCGCGGCCTCGTGCAGCCGGTGCAGGTACTCGCCCGGGTCGCGCAGGCCGTCCGGGTGGTCGACCCGGATGCCCTGCACGGCGCCCTCGGCGTACCAGCGCAGGATCTCGCGGTGGGTGGCCTCGAAGACCTCCGGGTCCTCGACCCGCAGCCCGGCCAGGTCGACGATCGCGAAGAACCGGCGATAGCCCAGCTCCGAGTCGCCGCGGGTCCAGTTGACCAGCTCGTAGTGCTGCCGGTCGTGCACCTCCCGCGGGGTGCCCTCGCCGGTGCCGTCGGCGATCGGGTAGCGACGGTCGAAGTAGCGCAGCTCCCGCCCCTCGGGCGAGTCCTCGATGGTCAGCTTCTCGAGGGCGTCCGGCTCGTCGGCCAGCACCGGCAGCAGCAGCCGGCCCCGGGACCAGTCGATGTCGTAGAACTTCGCGAACTCGGAGGCCTGCCCGCGCCGGAGCACGTCCCACCAGGTCGGGTTCGCGGCGGGCGCGGCGACGCCGGCGTGGTTGGGCACGATGTCGATCACGAGGCCCAGCCCGGCCGCGTCCAGGGCCTCCTTGAGCGCCAGCCGGCCCGGCTCGCCGCCGAGCGCGGGCGCGACCCGGCCGTGGTCGACCACGTCGTAGCCGTGCTCGGACCCGGGCACGGCGGTGAGCAGCGGCGCGGTGTAGAGGTGGCTGACGCCGAGATCTGCCAGGTAGTCGGCGAGTTCGGCCGTTGCCTTCAGGGGGAAGTCGGGGCGGACCTGGACGCGATAGGTGGCAGATGGGGGCAATTTAGACCATCCTGTCCAAGACAATGAGCGAACGATCCGGCACGAGGATGGCGGTACCCGACTCCACGATCGACGGCCGGTCCGGCGAGGGCTCGGCCGTCTCGATGACCTTCTCCCACTTCTCGCCGTACTCGGCGGGAGGCGTGGAGAACTCGATCGGCGCGTCGTGCGCGTTGAAGAAGAGCAGGAACGAGCTGTCCACGTGGCGCTGGCCGTACTGGCCGCGCTCGCGGATGCCCTCGCCGTTGACGAAGAGCGCCACGGCCCGGCCGAAGTCGTTGCCCCAGTCGTCGCCGGCCATCTGGCGCCCGTCCGGGGTGAACCACTCCAGGTCGGGCAGCGGGTCGCCGCCGCCGCGCGCGGTCACCGGCAGCCCGGTGAAGAACCGGCGGCGCTGGAACGCCTGGTGGCGGTGCCGGAACGCGGTCAGTTTGCAGGTGAACTCGAGCAGCGTCTCGTCGGCGTTGTCCCAGTCGATCCAGCTGATCTCGTTGTCCTGGCAGTACGCGTTGTTGTTGCCCAGCTGGGTGCGGCCGAGCTCGTCGCCGTGCGAGATCATCGGCACGCCCTGGCTGAGCATCAGCGTGGCGAGGAAGTTGCGCCGCTGCTTCGCCCGCAGCCGCAGGATCCGCCGGTCGTCGGTCGGGCCCTCGGTGCCGCAGTTCCAGGACCGGTTGTGTCCGTCGCCGTCCCGGTTCTCCTCCCCGTTGGCCTCGTTGTGCTTGTCGTTGTAGGAGACCAGGTCGTTGAGGGTGAAGCCGTCGTGCGCGGTCACGAAGTTGATCGAGTGGAAGGGCTTGCGGCCGTCGTCCTGATACAGGTCGGCGGAGCCGGTGATGCGGCTGGCGAACTCCGCGAGGGTGGCGGGCTCGCCGCGCCAGAAGTCGCGGACCGTGTCGCGGTACTTGCCGTTCCACTCCGTCCAGTTCGGCGGGAAGTTGCCGACCTGGTAGCCGCCGGGCCCGACGTCCCAGGGCTCGGCGATGAGCTTGACCTGCCCGACCACCGGGTCCTGCTGCACCACCTCGAAGAAGGTGGAGAGCCGGTCGACGTCGTAGAACTCGCGGGCCAGCGTGGACGCCAGGTCGAAGCGGAAGCCGTCGACGTGCATCTCGGTCACCCAGTAGCGCAGCGAATCCATGATCAGCTGGAGGCTCTGCGGGCTGCGCACGTTGAGGCTGTTACCCGTACCGGTGTAGTCCATGTAGAAGTTGGGCTGATCGTCGACCAGCCGGTAGTAGGTCCGGTTGTCGATGCCCTTGAGGCTCATCGTCGGGCCCAGGTGGTTGCCCTCCGCCGTGTGGTTGTAGACGACGTCGAGGATCACCTCCATGCCGGCCGCGTGCAGCGCCCGGACCATGCCCCGGAACTCCTGGGTCTGCTGGCCGAGCGAGCCCATCGCCGAGTAGCCGTGGTACGGCGCGAAGAAGCCGATCGTGTTGTAGCCCCAGTAGTTGCGCAGGCCCAGGTCGGCGAGCCGGTTGTCGTGCACGAACTGGTGCACCGGCATGAGCTCGACCGCGGTCACGCCGAGCTTCTTGAAGTGCTCGATGATCGCCGGGTGGCCGATCGCCGCGTAGGTGCCGCGCAGGTCGTCGGGCACGTCGGGGTGCCGCTCGGTGAGCCCCTTGACGTGGGTCTCGTAGATCACCGAGTGGTGGTACGGGATGTCCGGGCGCCGGTCGTTGCCCCAGTCGAAGTACGGGTTGACCACGACGCCCTTCGCCATGTGCGGCGCCGAGTCGAGATCCGACATCTCGTCGGGATTGTCGAAGTCGTAGGCGTACAGCGACGGATGCCAGGCGATGTCGGCGTCGACGGCCCGGGCGTACGGGTCGAGCAGCAGCTTGTGCGGGTTGCACCGCAGCCCCCGCGACGGGTCGTACGGCCCGTACACCCGATAGCCGTAACGCTGGCCCGGCTCCACGCCCGGAAGATAGGCGTGCCACACGAAGGCGTCCTGCTCGTGCAGTTGCACCTTCCGCTCGTTGCCCGACGGATCGAAGAGACACAGCTCGACCGCCTCGGCGACCTCGGAGAAGATCGCGAAGTTGGTGCCCGTGCCGTCATACGTCGCGCCCAGCGGATACCGGTGACCCGGCCAGACCTGCATGTGCTGCTCCCACCCTCGACCGTCGGTGCTCTGCGGTCGCAGCGCCTCGCCGCGAGCGGCGACGCTCAGTCCTGCGCGGCCGCGTCAGCGGTAATTCTCACCGACGGCGCGGGCGCCGTCCCCGCGACTGTCCGGTTACCCGCCCATACTTCCCGCTTAAGCCGTGAACGTCGTCACTGCGCCGCGGCCATTGTCCCGCCCCGGGTCACCCGAGCATCTCGTCCACGAAGCACCACCTCCAGGTCTCGCCCGGCTCGTAGGAGCGCATCACGGGGTGGTCCTCGCTCGCGTGGTGCCGCGACATGTGCCGGCGCGGCGAGGAGTCGCAGCAGGCCACGTAGCCGCATTCGAGGCAGAGGCGCAGGTGGACCCAGTCGCGGTGGCCGTCGGCAACGCACTCCGGGCACCCGCCCTCGTACGGCGCGCGCGGTTCCGGTTCACCGGCTTCTTTGAGGTGCTGGCAGGTCAATCGTCACTCCGGTTCAACTGGGATTCCTCGAGGTCGAGCTCGCGCTGCGCGCGGTTGAGCACCTCTTCGGAGATGCGCCCCTCGTTGCGGGCGATCTTGAAGACATGGCGCTCGGCGGAAATCATCTCCCGCCGGAGCCGACCGTACGCGGCCGACGGGGTCTCCTGGTCCTGATTGCCCAGCCGCTCCCAGGCGACGTTGATCCGGCTGTCGGTCAGTGCCCGCAGCCGGTCGACCACCGAGGCCGGCGCGTCGCCGGCCTGCGCCTCGAGCCGTTCCAGCGCCGCCCGGCTGGCGGCGTGCTGCACCCCGGCCTCGGCCAGGGCGTCCTCGGCGGTGGTGTCCTGCACGACGCCGAGGCGGCGGGCCAGCATCGGCAGGGTGGTGCCCTGGATCAGCAGCGTGAGCACAATGATCGCGAAGGCGACGAAGACGAACAACTCGCGCGGGTAGTCGGCCCGCAGCGGCAGGGTCAGCGCGGCGGCCAGGGTGACAACGCCACGCATGCCGGCCCAGGCGATGACCGTGGGCACCGCGATCGGCGGCCGCTCCTCCCGGGCCCGGATCCGCGGCACGAGCCGGGCCAGGTAGGTGGCCGGATAGAGGTAGGCGAACCGGACCACGACGAGCGTCAGGAAGACCGCGAGGGTGACCTGGAACGTGGTCGCCGCGCCCGTCTCGATGCTGCCGATCAGTTCGCGCAGCTGCAGGCCCACCAGGAGGAAGACGACGCCCTCGAGCAGGAAGGTGACCAGCCGCCAGACCGCTTCCATCTGCAGCCGCGAGGTCGGCGACAGCAGGTAGGGAATCCGGTGCCCGAGGTAGAGCCCGGCCACCACCACGGCCACCACGCTGGACGTGTGCGAACGCTCGGCGACGATCACCACGACGAACGGGGTGAGCAGCGACACCGCGTCGTCCAGCAGCGGGTCGACGATCTTCTTGTGCAGCCAGGCCGCCCCGATCGCGAAGGCGAAGCCGAGCAGCACGCCGCCGCCGACGCTGCGCACCACCAGGCCGGTGACGTCCCAGAAGGTCATCGCCGCGCCGGCCGCGCCGACCGCGGCCCGGACCAGCACGAGCGCGGCCGCGTCGTTGAGCAGGCTCTCGCCCTCGAGGATGGTGACCACCCGGCGGGGCAGGCCGATCCGGCGGGCGATCGCGGTCGCCGACACCGCGTCGGGCGGCGCCACCACCGCGCCGAGGGCGAAACAGGCCGGCAGCGGCAGCTCGGGCAGCAACGCGTGCAGGACGAAGCCGACGGCGAACGCGGTGACGACCACGAGCCCGACCGCCAGCAGCAGAATCGGCCGCAGCGCCTGGCGGAACGCGACGACGTTGGTCTGCAGTGCGGCGACGTAGAGCAGCGGCGGCAGGACGCCGATCAGCACCAGCTCGGGCTTGATCTGCACCTGCGGCAGCCCCGGCATGAAGGAGAGGCCGAGACCCACCACCAGCAGGACCAGGGGCGCGACGAAGCCGAGCCGCCGGGCGAGCGCGGCGCCGAGCACGGCGATCGCCACGAGCACGACCGTGTCGACAATGGGTTCCATGCCTCGGAAGCTTAGAGAGCGCCGCGCGCGGCGGCGTGTGTCGCCAGCCACGTCCCGGGGCGGGCGGACTACTTGGTGTCGACCACCGAGGAACGGAAGATCGTCGCGGCGTGCGTGCCGTCGCCGCTGCGCCGGACCACGACCGCGTCCACCGAGAAGACGTAGCTGGTCCTGCGGGCCAGCTTCGGCAGCGTCGCGGTCAGGTATCCGCACGGGTTGTCCGGCTTGACGACCACCGTGCCGACCGCCCGCTGCGTGCCGACGACCAGGTCCTGGTTGATCGCCGTGACCCGGTACTCGACGAGGTTGTAACCGCCGACGTTGTACCAGCGCACCTTCGCCGACGTGGTGCCGGGAGTGACCTGCAGGGCATTGATCTTGTCGAAGTGCGGGGTGTCCCGGGCGCAGGTGGCGGTCGGGGTCGGCCGGGGCGTCGCGGGCTTCAGCGGAAGGAAGCCGCCGGTCGCCGTGGGCGTCGGCCGGGCGGCGGCCCTGCTCGGCGTCGGCGACGGCGTGGCGCTGCCCCGCGCCACGATCAGCCACTGGTCGCCGGCGGCCTCGGCGTCGCCGGTCGTCCCGGCTCCGCCCTTGGACGCGGTGAACATGCTGCAGCCGGAGAGCAGCAACGGGAGCGCGAACAGCAGGAGCCGGCGTTTGGGCGGCAACGTGCCCGCCCTGTCCCGCGCCGGCCCTCTGAGGTTCATGCAGAACCCATCGGCGCCGGGATACCGAATGTTAGGACCCTTCCGGCCGCGCCGCCGGGGCGCCGGGATGCACGTGCAGATGCACGTACTCGGCAACTATTCGTCTGAGTTCACGCTCCGCCGCTCGCCAGTGACGCCGCCTACCGGGCGTTCTGCTCATTCCGGGCACACCCCTACCGATTGGCCCTGCGAGAGAAAACGAAACTCGGCAGGAGGACGGCGCGACGATGACGAGCGGCGACGAACGGCGGGTGGAGCGGCTGCGGCCGACCCCGATGCTGATCATGGCCGTCGTCGTGCTCGCCGGGTCGACCGCGCTGCTGGCGGTCGACCTGACCGACCAGCGCACGCACGCCGCCTGGAGCTGGGTGCCGGCGATCGCGGGCGCCGCCATCGCCGCCTGGGCCTGCTGGCGGACGGCCGCCACCCCCGGCCTGGGCCCGGCCACCCGCCGGGTGTGGCGCAGCCTGTCCCTCGTCTGCGCCCTGATCACGCTCGGCGTCGTCTGCGAAACCCGCCTGGCCGTGACCAACCCCGCCCGGCTGGACGAGCAGGACTACCTGCCGCCCATGACCTGCTACGCCCTGGCGGTCACGGTCCTGCTCTGGGCCCTGCTGCGGCTGCCGACGCGCAACCGCAAGGGCCGGAACCGGGCCCTGGTCCGCTTCGTCCTGGACGCGGCCATCGTCGGCATCACCGCCGGCATCTTCGCGTGGTACGTCATCAGTCAGGCCGAGGACCCCTGGCACGCGAGCGGCACGGTCGTCGTCCCGATGATGATGGTGATGGCCCTCGGCCTCGTCGGCTCGCTCGCCTTCGTCAAGGTCGCGAACGCCGGACCCGGCAGCATCGACCACGTCGCCCTGCGGCTGCTCGCGGCCGCCGCGGCCTTCGGCGCCGGCGGCAGCGCGCTGTTCGCCCTGCTGTTCTCCGCGCAGCCGAGCCCGAACAGCTCGCAGATGTTCATCAACGGCACCCTGCTGTTCGTGGTCTTCGCCGCCGACCGGCAGCGCCGGGCAGCCGGGGTGGCGGTACCCGAGCGGCGGCACCGGAGCTTCAGCTTCGTGCCGTACGTGGCCGTCGCCGCCACCGACGCGCTGCTGCTCGTGGTCAGCCACGCCGCCGGCGGCACCGTGTTCACGGTCGCGCTCGGCGCCGTCCTGCTCACCGCGCTGGTGGTGCTCCGGCAGGTCAACGCGCTCCGGGAGAACGGGCGGCTGCTGCGCCGGGTCGACACCAACCTGGTCCAGCTCAACAGCTACCAGTCCCAGCTCACCCACCGCGCCACCCACGACGCCCTGACCGACCTGGCCAACCGGAACCTGTTCGAGCAGCAGACCAGCGAGGCGCTGGCGGCGATCGGCCCCGGCGAGACCCTCAGCCTGGCGCTGATCGACCTCGACGACTTCAAAACGATCAACGACCGGCTCGGCCACGCCGTCGGCGACGCGCTGCTGATCGTGGTCGCCCAGCGGCTGCGCGAGGCCGTCCGCGACGGCGACGAGGTCGCCCGCCTCGGCGGCGACGAGTTCGGCCTGCTGCTGCACGGCCTGCGCAGCGATGAGGCCACCGAGGTGCTGGACCGCATCGCCGAGTCGCTGACCCGTCCCGTGCACGCCCTCGGCTACGACCTGCTCGTCAACGCCAGCATCGGCCTGTCCGAGGTGTGGCCGGACGCCAGCCCCCAGGAGCTGCTGCGCCGCGCCGACCTCGCCATGTACGCCGCCAAGGAACGCGGCAAGGGCCGGCACGCCGTCTACGACGCCAAGCTCGAGCAGGACCAGGCGGCCGACGCGCAGCTCGGCGCCGAGCTGCGCCAGGCACTCGACAACGGCGACTTCACGCTGGTCTACCAGCCGATCGTGGCGCTGCCGGGTGGCGAGTGGACGTCGCTGGAGACCCTGATCCGCTGGAAGCACCCCCAGCACGGCTTCATCGGCCCGGACGTGTTCATCCCGATCGCCGAGCGCACCGGCCTGATCGTCCCGCTGGGCGACTGGATCCTGCGGACCGCGCTGGCACAGGCCGCCGAGTGGCAGCGGGACTTCGGCAGCCGCGCCCCCGCCGAGATCGGCGTCAACGTGTCGGCACGCCAGCTGCGCGAGCCCGGCTTCGCCGCGGACGTGCGCGCCGCGCTCGCCGACACCGGGTTCGACCCGGAGAAGCTCGTGGTCGAGGTCACCGAGACCGCGGTGTTCGACGGCGGCATCGCCCTGGACACGCTGCAGGAGCTGGTGACGCTGGGAGTCCGGATCGCGCTTGACGACTTCGGCACCGGGCACTCCTCGCTGGGACTGCTGCGCACCTGCCCCGCGGACATCCTCAAGGTGGACAAGTCGTTCGTCGACGGGATCGGCGGCCGCTCGGAGGAGGCGGTCATCGCCACCGCGATGATCCAGATCACCAACGGCCTGCACCTGCAGGCGATCGCCGAGGGCGTGGAGACCGCCGGGCAGGCGGAGACGCTGCACCGGCTGGGCTACCGCTACGCCCAGGGCTACCACTTCTCCCGGCCGCTCTCCCCCGAGCAGGTACACGAACGGCTGGCGGCGGCGAGCGTCCTGTCGGTGTGAGCCCGAACATGCCGATATCACCTCGGCGGACCCGTGGGGCAGTCGATAGTGAGAACGGGACAAACCGTTCCCGCCGGACTATCCACGAGGTTGCCCACCGATGACTGCCGACGCGCCCAGGACCGCCGACCGGAAGCGCTGGAAGAACCCGTTGGCGGGCTGGATCGCCGACCGGGCGCTGAACACGAAGATCCTCTTCATCGTCGGCACGATGATGATCGTCGCGACCCTGGTGGGTATTGTCGCGATCGTCGGGATGTCGACCCTGAACAAGGCCGTGAGCAGCCTCTACGACGAGAGCTTCGTGGCCGCGCAGCAGCTCAACGAGATCACCTCGGACGTCGGCAGCATGCACGCCGCCGTGCTCATCTACGGCCAGACGCCCGACCCGGCGCTGCTGTCGCAGATCAAGGCGCTCGACGCGCAGCTGGACCAGGACATCGCCGAGTACCGCGCCAACACCGTCAACCCGGCGCTGATGGACCAGACCATCTTCCTCTGGGACAAGTACAAGGTCGCGCGGAGCAGCTATCTGAAGGCCGCGAACGGCGACAACCCCGCCGCCACCATCGCCGTGCGCGAAAGCGAGCTCACGCCGGCGATCATCCGGGCCAAGTACAACCTCGAGCAGCTCGCCATCCAGGAGGCCGCGGCGGCGGAGGCGAACAAGGCCGACGCCGAGTCCGCGTACCAGTCCGGCCGCATGCTCGTCATCATCGTGCTGATCGTCGGGCTCGTGGTCGCCACGGCGCTGGGCCTGGCGATCGCCTCCGGCCTCGTGAAGCGGGTCCGCAAGGTCGCTGACGTCATCGACCGGATCGCCGAGGGCGACATGACGAGCACGGTCGGCGTGACCGCCAAGGACGAGATCGGGCGGATGGGCGGCCAGCTCGACCGGGCCACCTCGACGATGCGCAACACGATTTCGCAGATCACCGGCAGCAGCCACACCCTGGCCGGCTCGGCACAGGAGATGGCCGAGCTCAGCGGCCGCATCTCGGTGAACTCCGAGCAGACCAGCAACCGGGCCGGGCACGTCAGCACCGCCGCCGAGCAGGTCAGCGCCAACGTCGCGACGGTCGCCGCCGCCTCCGAGGAGATGAGCGCGTCGATCCGGGAGATCGCCACCAGCGCCGCCGACGCCGCCGACGTCGCCCGCGGCGCGGTCGAGGTCGCCCAGTCGGCCAACACCACCGTCGCCAAGCTCGGCGTCTCCTCCGCCGAGGTCGGAAACATCGTCAAGGTGATCACCTCGATCGCCGAGCAGACCAACCTGCTGGCCCTGAACGCGACCATCGAGGCGGCCCGCGCGGGCGAGGCCGGCAAGGGCTTCGCCGTGGTCGCCAGCGAGGTCAAGGACCTGGCCCAGGAGACCGCGAAGGCCACCGAGGAGATCTCCAGCCGGATCCAGGCGATCCAGACCGACACCTCGGCCGCGGTCGAAGCGATCGCTCAGATCGCCGCGGTCATCGAGCGGATCAACGCCTACTCCGACACGATCGCCTCGGCGGTCGAGGAGCAGACCGCGACCACCTCCGAGATCGGGCGCAGCGTCTCCGAGGCGGCCAGCGGATCGACGGAGATCGCGCAGACCATCACGGCCGTCGCCGAGGCCGCGCAGAGCACCAACGAAAGCGTCGGCGAGTCCCGGCGTACGGCGGGCGAGCTGTCCCGGCTCGCCGAGGAGCTGCAGTCGCTGGTGTCGCAGTTCAAGGTCTGACCAGGTTTGGCAAGATCATTGAGTACCGGGCCGCGCACGGACCTCAGGAATGAACGGGCGGGTTCCGGTGTTGACACCACATTGCCCGCCCCCGCGGGCGCATCTTGAGGAGGTCAAGAGCGTGCTCGACCCACACGGGCTCTACGAGTTGGCCGAAGACCTGCCTGAGCTGGACGCCCCGGTGCTCCTGCAGGCGCTCACCGGCTTCGTCGACGCCGGGAGTGCGATTCAGCTTTCCCGGGAACACCTGCTGGAGCAGCTCGACGGGCGGGTCCTCGCGACCTTCGACGTCGACCAGCTGCTCGACTACCGCTCCCGCCGTCCCTCGATGGTCTTCGTCGAGGACCACTGGGAGAGCTACGAGGAGCCGGTCCTCGCGCTGCACCTGGTCCGCGACCGGCTCGGAACGCCGTTCCTGCTGCTCGCGGGCCCCGAGCCGGACCTGCAGTGGGAACGCTTCATCGGGGCCGTCACCGGCCTGATCGAGCGCTTCGGCGTGAAACTGACCGTCGGTCTCAACGCCATCCCGATGGCCGTGCCGCACACCCGCCCGGTGAGCGTCACCGCGCACGCCACCGACCAGCGCCTGCTCGGCGACCGCGAGTCGTGGCTGCAGCGGGTACAGGTGCCGGCGAGCGTCGGCAATCTGCTCGAGTTCCGGCTGGGCGAGGCGGGCCACGACGCGATGGGCTACGCCGCGCACGTGCCGCACTACCTGGCGCAGACCGCCTACCCGGCGGCGGCCGAGCTGCTGCTGGACTCCGTGTCCCGCACGACCGGCCTGGCCCTGCCCACCGGCGAGCTGCGCGAGGCCGCCGAGCTGGTCCGCGAGGAGGTCGACAAGCAGATCGCCGCCGACGAGCAGGCGGGACGGCTGGTGCTGTCGCTCGAGGCGCAGTACGACGCGTTCCTGCGCGGGCGCCGCGGCAACCTGCTGGCCGAGTCCGACGGCCCGCTGCCCACCGCCGAGGAGCTCGGCGCCGAGCTGGAGCGATTCCTGGCCGAGCAGGCCCGCGACACCGATTAGGGGGTGTCCTGCTTCGGCAATCCGGCCCGGGGCCGCCCGCGCTGTCCCATGATTAGTGAATTGCGGGTGCGGGTGATGGACAGCATTGGAGCGACACGGTGGCCCCATTTCGATCACGTCAGGCGTCCGTCGCGGCGCTGCGGCCCGTCCCACAGGACGTCGAGAGCCTCGAAAAGCTGATCACGGACCTGGAACAGGTCACCGACGAGGCCTCCACCTGGCGGATCACCGTCGACAGCACGGTCGGGTCGCACAACTTCAGCTACGGCGCGGCCTGGCTGCCGGACGGCGAGGGCAACCTCGCCGTCGTGTACGAGACCGGTCCGATCATGCCCGAGCTGCGCGCGGTCGTGGCGGACCGGCCCGTGCCGGCCGACGTCGGCCTGGTCGGCAAGGCGTGGAGCACGAAACGCTTCGTCTACCTGGGCGCGCTGGCCGGCTGCGAGGACTGCCTGCGCTGCCAGGCCGCGGGCCGGGCGGGCATGGCGGCCGCCGTCGTCATCCCGGTCATGCACCGCGACCAGCAGATCGCGGTGCTGGAGTACTACTCCGCGGAGCCGCTCTACATCGACGGCCCGCGCGGCGAGAAGTGGGCGTCGATCGCGCGCATCGCCGAGCAGGCCCGGTTCAGCGCGGTCGCCGCCGCCGAGCTGGGTCAGGCCGCCGACGACCGCAACGCCGTCACGAACGTGGTCGCCGCCCTCGGTGACACCGCCGACTCGACGGGGGCACTTCGCAACACCCTGGATTCGGTACGCGCGGCGTTCGGCTGGGCGTACGGCTCGTACTGGGAGGTCGACGACGAGGAGCAGGTGCTGCGCTTCAAGGTCGACTCGGGCTCGGTCGGCGAGGAGTTCCGCAAGGTGACGCTGGCCGCCACCTTCGCCGAGGGCGTCGGGCTGTCCGGCCGGGCCTGGCGGGCCAGGGACCTGGTCTTCGTCCGCGACATCAGCGAGCTCACCGACTGTGTACGGGCGTCCGTCGCCCAGGGGGCGGGTGTGCGCTCGGGCGTGTGCTTCCCGATCGTGAGCAACGGCCGCATCGTCGGCACGATGGACTTCTTCACCGCCGAGGTCATCGAGCTGTCCGAGTCGCGGGCGTCCGCGCTGCGCAACGTCGCGCAACTGGTGTCGCAGCGGCTCGAGATCGTCCGCGCCGTGGAGAACACCGCGGAGAACGCCCGCGCCCTGCTGGACACGGTCTCACGGCTGCGCGCGGCCAGCGACGACGCGACCCGGGTCGCACAGGACGCGGTCAACCGCGCCTCCGACATGACCAACGAGGTCGAGGCGCTGGGCCAGGCGTCCACCGCGATCGGCGACGTCATCAAGATCATTTCGTCGATCGCCGACCAGACCAACCTGCTGGCGCTCAACGCGACCATCGAGGCGGCCCGCGCCGGCGAGGTCGGCCGCGGCTTCGCCGTGGTGGCGGGCGAGGTCAAGGACCTGGCCCGGGAGACCGCCGAGGCCACCCAGCGGGTCTCGGAGCAGATCGCCGGCATCCAGAACAGCGCGCGTACGGTATCGGCCGGCATCCTCACCACGAGCGAGACGATCGGCCAGATGGACGCCGTCCAGGCACGCATGAACGAGGTCCTCGAGGAGCAGGCCCGCATGGCGAGCAGCCTGCGCTCCTAGTCCTGTCCTTCAGCGTCAGCCCTGGTTCTTCAGCGTCAGCCCTGGTTCCTCAGCGTCAGCCCTGGTTCTTCAGCGGCAGCCGGTCGAGGACCGTCCTGATCTCGGCGTCCCATTAGCCCCACTCGTGCGCGCCCGGCCCGAAGGCGGCGTCGATCGCGACGCCGTGCTCGCGGCAGGCCGCCAGGAACCGCTCGTTCTGCGCGACCAGGTGATCCTCGGTGCCGCAGCGCAGCAGCAACTGCGGCAGGTCGTCGCCGGCGGTGGCGAGCAGGTGCAGCAGGTCGTCGCCGGTGCCGGCGACCGGGCGGCCGCCGAAGACCCGGGCGACGAGCTCGGTGATGTGCGGGCGCTTGTCCCACTGAGTCATGTACGCCAGGTCCAGCGCGCCGGAGAGGCTGGCGGCGGCGGCGAACCGCTCCGGCGCGCGCAGGGCCCACTTGAGCGCGCCGTAGCCGCCCATCGACAGGCCCGCGACGAACGTGTCCTCGCGGCGGGTCGAGACGCGGAAGAACGACGACACCAGGTCCGGCAGCTCCTCGGACAGAAACGTCCAGAACTTGGCGCCGTGCGCCTCGTCGGCGTAGAAGCTGCGGTGCACCTGCGGCATGACCACGGCCAGGCCGCGCTCGGTCGCGTACCGCTCGATGGAGGTGTAACGGGTCCAGGCGGTGTCGTCGTCGGTCAGGCCGTGCAGCAGGTAGAGCACCGGCGGCGGCGCGCCGGTGCCGTGCCCGGTGAGCCCGATCTGCTCGCCCGGGCGCCCGGGCAGCAGCACGGTCATGGACGTGCCGAGTTCGAGCGTCTCGGAGAAGAAGTCGCAACGGATCAATGCCATGCGTTCAAGTATTCATTGACCACCGTCGCCGTAGGTGATCGAAGACCCGGAGCAGCAGCCGGTTCCCCCGGCACCTCTCGAGGGCGAGGCCGGCCCGCGCGCCCACGTGCAGCCGGCGCGAATCGGGCGCGGCGTCCCGCTCGTAGACCCGCACGTCCGCGCCGGCCCGCACCACCCGCAAACCGCTCACCCCACCACGTTGATGTAGTGGCGCAACTTGACCGGCCTGCCGTCCGGGGCGGTCCAGTCGGCGTCCGTGGTGTGCGAGTGCCGCCAGCCGGTGGCCTCGTAGAAGGCGACGGCGGCCCAGCGATGTTCGTCCGTGACGACGTTCAGCGTCAGCCCGTAGCCACGCTCCGCGGCCCACGACCGGACGCGGCCGACCAGAGCGCCGGCGACCGAACGGCGCCGGGCCGCCGGGGTGACGTAGAGCCGCGACAGCTCGGCGTGGCGGGCCGCGCCGGGGCCGTCCGAGACGCCGGGCGGTCGCTGGACGGCGATGTGGCCGGCGACGACCCCGCCGGGCCCCTCGGCGATCCACGCCCCCAGCAGTCCTGGCGGGCTGAGCCATCCGCGTGGATCCGCCGGCCAGTTCAGCGGGTATGCGTCGGCCTCGTGCACCTCGCGCAGGGCGTCGACGCAGCGGTCCAGGTCAGCCGCGTGCCGGATCCGGATACTCGGGTGGGTCATCGGAACATCCTCCGCGTTCGTGACGGTCCGCGCCGATAGCCTGGCCCGGTGCCCGACGGAGCCGCCGATCGTGAGGTGCCGCAGCTCGGCGGCCGCATGACACCCGGCGTCGTGCGAGTGGGTGACACCGTACGGCGTCCCGGGTCGCCGGCGTCCCCGTTCGTCGCGCAGCTGTTGACCCACCTCGCCTCCCGCGGCTTCGAGGGCGCGCCCGGATATCTGGGTGAGGACCGCGCCGGTCGCGAAATCCTGACCTACGTTCCCGGTGAGGTGCCGGCGAAGTGGCGCGCCTTCGCCGACGAGCAGGTCGCGCGGGCGGCAATCCTGCTGCGGCGCATGCATGACGCGAGCCGCGACCTGGCCGAGCGGCTCGGCGGCGGGGACGTCGTCTGCCATCACGACCCGGGTCCGAACAACACCGTGTTCCGCGACGGCCTGCCGGTGGCGTTCATCGACTTCGACTTCGCGGCGGTCGGCGACCCGCTCGAGGACGTCGGCTACCTGGCCTGGTCGTGGTGCGTCTCGTCGAAGCCGGCCCGGGGCCCGGCGACCGGGCAGGCACGCCAGGTGCGGGTCCTCGCCGACGCGTACGGGCTGTCGGAGGACCAGCGTCGCCGGCTACCGGCGGCGATCGAGAACCGATTCATCCGCAACGACCGCTTCTGGGGCGACCGCGCTTGTCGACACCGCGAGGGTCCCGCCGGTTCCGGCGCGGCCGAGATGCTGGCGTGGACACGACAGGAGGCCGCCCACTTCGCGTCCCGCCGGCCCACATTCGCCGCGGCGCTGGACGCCCCTTGCCGTGCGGAGGTCGCTCAACGCCGGCCAGACCCCGTCCGGGCCTCGACCGCGAACCGTCCCTAGACGGCCGTCCGGTCATCGCTGCGAGGGTCGTCGTCGACACGGCGGCGCCGATAGATGTCTCCCAGGTCCGCGTCCGCGCGCCAGGGGCGGGCCAGGTTTACCGCGATGTGAAACTCGGGGGCGTCGCGGTCGAGCGTGGCGATGGCGAGTTCCCCGGGGGCGTGGATGGAGGCCGACTCGCTGCCGTCCGGCCCGATGATCGCCGACGGCATCAGATCCGCGCTCTGCGCCGGGACGGACAGGCTCAGCCAGTAGTTGTGGATCGCGGCGTGAGACCGGGCCTTGAGGAAGAAGACCGAGTCGATGGGCCAGGCCGACAGCAGGAGGCAGTCCACACCCAGCCGGTCGTACTCGATGAAGACGCTGGGGAAGTTGACCTCGACGCAGATGGCGCAGCCGAACCGATAGCCGTCGACGTCGAACACGACGGGCTCGAAGCCCGGGCTGTAGAAGCGGGTGATCTCCGTGTTGGAGCAGAAACGCTTGTCGTAGCGATTCACGACCTCGCCCCGGTCGGAGATCACGTAGAGGCTGTTGTGCGGGCGGTTCGGCGGCGTCAGCGGGTGCGCCGAGCCGATCACGACCCATATCCGAAGCTCGGTGGCGAGGTGGGCGATCGCCCGGATTTCGGCACGAACGGCAGCCCAGTCGACGTCGTCCCAGTCCGCGATCTGTTCCTTGGCGTAGCCCGACAGGAAGCCCTCGGGGAAGTGGATCAGCCTGGCACCCTCCCCGGCCGCCAGCCGCATCAACTCGCGCGCCTTCGATCCGTTCGCTGGGACGTCGGTTGTTGCGACTGGCTGGGTTGTGGCGACCCGGAGCGGCATCGCCGCATCCTTCCACGACCCCGGTTCGCGTGGCGTCCGCCGAGCCGGGCGGGCGAGCCGGGCGGGCGAGCCGGGCGGGCGAGCCGGGCGGGCGGGCGGGACGAGTTGGCGGGACGAGTTGGCGGGCAAGCGAGCGGACCGGCGGGTGGGGCGAGCCCCGGGCGATCGGTTCTTGGCGACTTCGCGAGGGGCGGTTTGACCGAGTCCGGACTCCATGAGGTTCGCGCGGAAAGCGACATGCCCGATGATCACTCACAGCATCCGTGCGGCCACTCGAGGTTTGGGGAATGTCGTACCCGTCGATTAGTATGTGTGTACTAAAACCAGCGCTGAGCTGCGGGGAGATCACTGTGACGACGCCTGTTTTGTCCACCATTCCGCCATACGCCACCATGCTCGGGTTCACCCGTTATGTCGCTCGGACGGGCCCGGCCAAGGCCACCTTCGTCGGCGGACTCCGGCGTCAGCGCGAACGCCGCTCCGGCTTCAACCCGCACGGCCAGTTGGTCAAGGCGCTCAAGGCCGACATCGCCTTCCGCACCGGCGGCAGCTACCTCAACGGCGTCCCAGATCTGGTGAAGCCGCGGTGGAAGCCGCTCTACGAGGCGGTCAGCTCCGGCGCGACGACCTACCTGCACTCGCTCGGCGACCCGGAGGGGATCAGCCTCGCGCAGACCCGTGACGCCCTCGCCTCCGTCGGGCCCCTCGCGGTGAAGATCAATCCCCACTTCGGGCTGCGCTACGAGGACGGTCGGCGCGAAGCGGTCCGGCTGCACTTCGACGAGCTGCCGCCGACCCCCGAGGCGATCACCGCGACGTTGCACCTGATGGCGCGGCACATGGACCAGATCCTGCCCGGGGCGGAGCCGGTGCTGGTCGACCTGCGCCGCGGCACCTCGCACCTGATGGATCGGGGCGCCAAGGCCGGCGACGTCGAGCGCTGGCTGGCGGGCGAGGCGGCCGCCTTCACCGCGATGTGGACGGCGACCGCCGCCTGACCGAGATGTGGGCGGCGACCGCCGCCTCACCGAGATGTGGGCGCCAACCGCCGCCTCACCGAGATGTGGGCGCCAACCGCCGCCTCACCGAGCCCGCCAGCCCGAACGGTCCGGATTTTTCCAGGTTTCGGCGTGGGAACTTCTTAGTTGCAGCCCGGTTGCGACGATGCTGGAGGTATAAGCGGACTACGTCGGGGGGCGTTCGGCATGAAGGCAGTCACACGGTTTGCGGGCAACACGGCGGTAGCGGTGGCCGGGGTCGCTGCGGGGGCACTGTTTCAGACGGCGCCCGCTGCGGCTGCCACGCCGACGATGCCGAGCCTGGTGGCATATGTCCGCTCCGGTGACGTTTACGTGAGCAAGGGCGCGACCGAGACGAAGCTGACCACCGGCGGCGGCTGGTCGCGCCCGCGCTTCTCGCCCGACGGCACGTCGATCGCCCTGCTCAAGGCGCACCAACTGTGGACCATGAAGGCCGACGGCAGCGCCAAGCGCCGGCTGACCACGCGCGCCGCCGCCGGCCCGTCGTGGTCGCCGGACGGCAGGACGATCGCGTTCGCCTCGCTGTCCTGCAGCGGCGGCCCGGGGGTCTACCGGATCTCGGCGACCGGAGCCGGCGCGAAACCCGAGGTGGTGTTCCCGGGCTCCTGCCGTGGGGAGGACCTGCCGGCCGAGTCCGACGCGGCGCGGGCCGCGGGGGCGCCGGGGGGCACCTCGCTCACCGACCGGCTGCGCGGCGACGACGCGGTGGCCTGGTCGCCGGACGGCGCGAAGGTCGCCTTCCGCGGCGGCGACTGCGACTCGATCTACGACGCCTGCCTCACCGTGGGCACGGTGGCGACCGGCGGCGAGAAGACCGTGGCGGCGTATGGCGGCGGCAGCCTGCAGAACTCCGGCTTCGCGGTGGTGCCGAACTGGCGGGCGGACGGCGTGAAGCTGGCCTGGACGGCCTTCCAGGAGGGTGAGACCTCGGCCGAGAACCAGCCGGTGCACGTGGTCGAATACGACGTCGTGACCGGCGTGAAGCGCAACATCGGCGCCAGCCAGGACCGCGAGATGGCGTACGTGGACAAGGCGCGCGGCGTCCTGACCGGCACCTACCGCAACGCCTCCTGGATCATGGTCATCAACCTGGCGACGAACGCCCGGACCCCGTTCCACCAGGGCTCGCAGCCGAGCGTCCAGCCGAAGCGGTAGCCCGACCACATCGACCGCGGGCCGGCCCGGCACTCCCGGGCCGGCCACGCGCCCGCCAGGCCGGCCCCCGGCTATCCGCCCTGCCCAGCCAGCCATCAGGATCCGACCGCCTTATGCCGGCCCGGGTGCCCCAGGGCCGGAACATCCGCCCAGCCAACCGCCGCGCGCCAGCCCGGACTCCCGGGGCGGTCCGCGTGTCCGGCCACGCGGTTGCCGAAGACCGAATGGACGTGGGCCGGCCCGGCGGTTCGGGCCGGGTATCCTGGGCGGCCTGATGAGCGACACGACCGAGCGCCCGATCCGGACGTTCCACCCCCGGCGTGGCCGGATGAGCGCCCGGCATGCCGACGCGATGACCGACCTCTGGCCCGCTTACGGCCTGACCGTCCTCGACGGTGACCACACCCCCCTTGACCTGGCGGAGTTGTTCGGCCGCGAGGCGCCGCGGGTGCTGGAGATCGGCTTTGGGATGGGCGACTCGGCGGCGGCGATGGCCGAGGCCGACCCGGGCCGCGACCTGCTGGCCGTTGAGGTGCACACCCCGGGCATCGGCAACCTGCTCGCGCTGATCGGCGAGAAGGGTCTGACCAATGTCCGGATCGTGCACGGTGACGCGATGGAACTGGTCCGCAAGATCCCGCCGGGGGCCCTCGACGCGGTGCACGCCTTCTTCCCGGACCCCTGGCCCAAGGCGCGCCACCACAAGCGCCGCCTGATCCAGCCGGCCAACGTCGCCCTGCTGCGGGATCGCCTGCGCCCGGGCGGCACGCTGCATTGCGCGACGGACTGGGCCCACTACGCGGAGTCGATGGCGCAGACGTTGTCGGCCGACCCGGGCCTGTCGAACGCCCACGACGGTTACGCGCCGCGGCCCGCGCACCGCCCGGAGACCAAGTTCGAGCGGCGCGGCGTCATCGCGGGCCGCGAGGTCTTCGACCTGATCTATCGGCGCAGGTAGGCCGTAACCTCCGGTTTGCCGTTTTAATGGCTTTGGCGCCCGTAGGCTGAGGGCGGAGGTCGGAGCATGCGGCAAAGTGATCTTGGCCTCGGGCATCAGCCCGGTCCGGGAGCGCAGAGCGCCAGGCCCGCCGGACCGGCTCCAGATCCGCCCGCGCCCGCACCGCCTCCGGATTCGCCCGCACCCGCCCCGCCTTCGGATCCGCCCGCAACGGCCCCGGACCCGGCCACCACCGCTACCAGCCCCTGGACTCCGCGGACTTCGGGCTGGCAGGGCGACTCCACGCCGCGGCGGAACCTGCTCACCAGCGGCGCCGCCGACCAGCTGGCCGCGCTCGTCGCCCGGGCCGCCAACGCCCCCGCCGCGCTCGTGCACTTCGTCGAGGGCGACCGGCTGCGCAGCTACGGCGGCTACGGCCTCAGCGTGCGGTGGGAGGACGTCGCCGACGTCAGGCTCGAGGACACCCTGGCCGGCATCCTGGTCTCCAGCGACCGGCCGCTGGTCATCGAGGATCTCGGCAACGATCCCCGGGTCCCGGCGGGCTCGCCCGTGCACAGGGTCGGCATGACCGGCGCCTACCTGGGTCACCCGGTGCGGGACGAATCCGGTGCCGTCGTCGGCGTGTGTTGCGCCCTCGACAGCGAGCCGCACCGGTGGACCGACGGTGATGTCGCCGCCGTCGCCGACGCGGCGCAGGTCGCCAATCTGCTCATCACCGAGCAGCTCGCCCGGCTGGAGATCGACCGGCAGCGCCGCTTTCTCGACGCCGTGGTCGACAGCCTGCACGACGGGGTCACCGCCTGCGACGCCGACGGCCGGATCGTGCTGGTCAATGCTCGGATGCAGAAGTTGTGGGGCAGCGCGCCGTTCCCCGGCGACGTGAACGACGGCGCGGCCGTCGCCGAGTTGACCGACGCGCAGGGTAATCCGCTGCGGCGCGAGGACGTCGCGCTGTTCCGGGCCCTGCGCGGCGAGCGGCTGCGCGACGAGGAGACGGCGCTGCAGGCCCGGGGGCGGCGCACCCGGTATTACCTTATCGACGCCCAGCCGATCCTGGGGTCGGACGGGCGGACCGTCGGCGCCGTGCAGGCGGTGCAGGACGTGACCCGGCGCCGGCGCGCCGAGCGGTTCCGCACCTGCGAGCTCGCCGTGGTGACCGCCCTGGCCGCCGCGGCCACCATCGAGGCCGCCGGGCCGCGGGTGCTCGAGGCCGTGGTCGGGACGCTGGGCTGGACCCATGCCGAGCTGTGGCTCGTCGACGACGCCGCCGGGGTGGTGCGCTCGGCCGCGAGCTGGCACTCCCCGCATTGGCAGGCCGACATCGAGGTGCCGGGCGAGCTGGCGTACGGGACGGGGCTGGCCGGGCGCGCCTGGCAGGCCGGTAAGCCGCTGTGGATCCGGGACGTCGGGCGCCCGCAGAGCCTGATCTCGCCGCAGACCGCCGCCACCTCGCAGCTGCACACCGCGCTGGCCGTCCCGGTCCGCAACGGGCTCGAGACGCTCGGGGTCCTGGTGGTGTTCGCCGACACCGTCGAGGATCCGGAGGACGAGTTGGTCGCCCTGATGTCCGGCATTTCCGCGCAGATCGCCCAGTTCGTCGAGCGGCGGCTCGTCGAGGATCTGCAGCGGCAGCTGGCCCGCAGCAAGAGCGAGTATCTCGCGCTGGTCGGCCACGAGCTGCGTACCCCGCTGACGTCGATCGCGGCCTACACCGAGCTGCTGCGCGACGCCGACGCCGAGGGCCTGGTCAAGGACGGGCCGCGGCTGCTCGAGGTCATCGACCGCAACGCCACCCAGCTCCGGCACATCATCAACGAGCTGCTCGAACTGTCCGCCCTGGACACCGGGCACGCCTCGGTGCGGCTCACCCCGGTGGACCTGGCGCAGATCGTCCGCGAGTCGGTGGTGCGCACCCGGGACGCGGTGCTCGACGAGCCGGTCACCATCGTGGACGATCTTCCCGAGCAACTCGTCGTGCCCGGTGATCGCGAACGGCTGCGGCAGGTCGTCGACAACCTGCTCAGCAACGCCGTGAAGTACAGCCCGGACGGCGGCGAGATCGCCGTCACGCTGCGTACCGTCGGGCGCAGCGCGGAGCTTGCGGTCTCCGATGCCGGGATCGGCGTCTCACAGGACGAGCGGGAGAAGATGTTCACCGGGCTGTACCGGACGAGCCGGGCCCGGGACCGGGCCATTCCCGGCAGCGGGCTGGGGCTGACGCTCAGCCGCGCCGTCGTGCAGCGCCACCACGGCAGCATCGACCTCACCGAGCACGAGGGTCCGGGCACGACGGTGCTGGTCAGGCTGCCGTTGAGCCCCCGTTGACAGGTCCTTGACAGTTGTGACCCTGTTCACGGGGCCACCGTCGGAGAAGGATTACCGGCATGACGCGATGGACTCCCGATCCGACGTTCTACCCATCCCCGCGCGACGCTGCCGGCGCCCCCGCCGAGCGGCTGGCGTACGTCGCCGCGTTCGATCGCTCGGCCGAGCTTCCGGACGCCATCGCCGTCGTCGACACCGACCCCGACTCCGCCGGTTACGGCACGGTGGTCGGGTGGACCGAGCTGCCGCACACCGGCGACGAGCTGCACCACTTCGGGTGGAACGCGTGCAGCAGCGCGCTGTGCCCGACCGCGCCGCACCCGCACGTCGAGCGGCGTTACCTCATCGTTCCCGGTCTGCGCTCCTCGCGGATCTACGTGCTGGACACCAAGGACGACCCGCGCAATCCCGTACTGGTGAAGGAGATACCGGCCGCGGAGCTGGCCGGGAAGGCCGGCTATTCGCGGCCGCACACGGTGCACTGCGGCCCGGACGGGATCTACGTCTCCGCGCTCGGCGGCGGCTCGTCCGAGGGCCCGGGCGGCATCGCGGTGCTGGACCACACCACCTTCGAGGTGCGCGGAGCGTGGGAGAACGACCGCGGCGACCAGCACCTGGCCTACGACTTCTGGTGGCACCTGACCCGCGACGTGCTCGTCTCCTCGGAGTGGGGCACGCCGTCCATGATCGAGGACGGGGTGGTGCCGGAGCTGCTGCTCGGCCGGAAATACGGCCACCGCCTGCACTTCTGGGACCTGGCCAAGCGCACCCTCGTGCAGACGGTGGACCTCGGCGACCAATATCAGATGACCCTCGAGCTGCGCCCGGCACATGACCCGCGCAAGGAGTACGGCTTCCTCGGCGTGGTGGTCAGCGTCGAGGACCTGTCCGCGTCGGTGTGGGTGTGGCAGCGCTCCGGCGGCGAGTTCACCGTCACCAAGGTGATCGACGTGCCGGCCGAGCCCGCCGACGCCGCGGACCTGCCGCCGGCGCTGCAGCCGTTCGGCGCCGTGCCGCCGCTGATCACCGACATCGACCTGTCCGTCGACGACCGCTTCCTCTACGTCTCCTGCTGGGGCACCGGCGAGCTGAAGCAGTTCGACGTCTCCGACCCGCTGCACCCGGTGGAGACCGGCTCGATCCGCCTCGGCGGCGTGGTCGACCGGGCGGCGCACCCGTCGTTCCCGGGGGAGCCGCTGGCCGGCGGGCCGCAGATGGTCGAGGTGTCCCGCGACGGCCGCCGCGTCTACGTGACCAACTCGCTCTACGGCTCCTGGGACGACCAGTTCTATCCGGACGGCGTCGGCGCCTGGATGGTGAAGGTCGACGTGGACCCGGAGGCCGGCGGGATGGCGCTGGATCCGCGCTTCTTCCCGCGCGGCGACGACTTCCGGGGCCGGCGGGTGCACCAGACCCGGCTGCAGGGCGGCGACGCGTCGTCCGACTCCTACTGCTTCCCGTGACGGTCGGCCAGCTTGCGGCGCTCGCCGCGCTGGGCGCCTTCCACGGGCTGAACCCGGCGATGGGCTGGCTCTTCTCGGTGGCCCGCGGCATGCAGGAGCAGAGCCGGGCGGTGCTGCTGGGCTCGCTGCCGCCGATCGCCGCCGGGCATCTGGCCTCGGTGGCGATCGTCGCGGCGGTGGTGTCGGCGACGGAGTCGGTGGTCACCGGCGACCTGGTGGCGATCGTTGGCGGCGCCGTCCTGGTCGGCTTCGGGTTGTGGCGGCTGCTCTCGGCCCGGCACTTCCGGTGGGCCGGCATGCGCCTGTCGGCGGCGCAGCTGGCCGGCTGGTCGTTCCTGATGTCGTCGGCGCACGGCGCGGGGCTGATGCTGCTGCCCGTGCTGGCGCCGACGCCGGCGCACCCGGCCGGGCATGCGGCGCATCTGGCCGCGGCCGCGCC
>NZ_JBEZXZ010000094.1:0-33231 GCF_040638275.1 Actinoplanes sp. NPDC026623
TCGCCGACGACCCCGCCGGCGTCGCGGCGGCCGCCGCGGGCGGCACGCTGCCCGCCCTCGTGCGCCGGGCCGCCGAGGCCCGCTACGACGAGGGGTACGAGCGCGGCGTGCACGACGCCGACGCCGCCCTGATCCTCGAGGCCCTGGTCCGCCTGAGCGCCGCCGCGGGACTGCTGCGCTATCCCGGCTCGGTGCGCGCCGAGGCGCAGCTGTTCTGGGCCTTCGGCGAGGGGGACAAGCAGGCCTGGGCCCGCCGCGCCTCGTCGCTGGTCCGGGCCCGGGAGATGTTCGGCGCGGCCGGCTCCGCGCTGCCTGAGCTGTGCGCCGAGCTCGGCGCGGCGGCGGGCACCGGTCCGCTGGTCGGCGAGTATCTGGTGGAGGAGCTGGCGAGCACGCCGGCCGGGTTCGTCACCGCCGCCGGCGCCCGCACGCTGGTCGAGCGCTTCCACCGGGCCCTCGGCAGCGGCCCGGCGGCGGCCGCACACGACTACGCGGAGGACCTGCGCGCCCTCAGCGGCGACCTTCCCGCGCGGCGCCAGCTCGTGACGGCCTGGCTGACCTCGTTCCTGGCCGCGCAGCCCGCGGCGGGGTCCGCGGACGACCTCGCCGAGGCCGTCGCGCTCGAGCTGACCGGGACGTTGCTGACCCGGCACGACTCGGCGGCGGCGCTGACCGAGACCGTCGGCGGGCTGCTGGGCACCCATCCCCGCATCGTCGATCGCCGGATCGACCTGCGGCTGGACGAGGTGCTCACCCGTACCCGGGAGTTCCGGGCCGCCGCGGTGCCGGCGTACCGGGCGTACCAGAAGCAGCGGACGGCCCTGGCCGCCGCCGAGCGCGAACGGCTGCGGCTCGACGAGTTCAAGCCCGGCGTGATGAGTGCCTTCGTGCGCAACCGGCTGCTGGACGAGGTCTACCTGCCGCTGATCGGCGACAACCTGGCCCGGCAGCTGGGCGCGGCCGGCGACGCCAAGCGCACCGACCAGTCCGGCCTGCTGCTGCTGATCTCGCCGCCCGGCTACGGCAAGACGACGCTGATGGAGTACGTCGCCAACCGCCTCGGCCTGATCTTCGTGAAGGTCAACGGCCCGGCGCTCGGCCACGACGTCACGTCGCTGGACCCGGCGCAGGCGCCGAACGCGACGGCGCGGCAGGAGATCGAGAAGATCTCGTTCGCCCTCGAGCTGGGCAACAACGTCCTGCTCTACCTGGACGACATCCAGCACACCTCGCCGGAGCTGCTGCAGAAGTTCATCTCGCTCTGCGACGCGCAGCGCCGGATGGAGGGCGTCTGGGAGGGCCGCACCCGCACGTACGATATGCGGGGCAAGCGGTTCGCGGTGTGCATGGCCGGCAACCCCTACACGGAGAGCGGGCAGCGGTTCCGGATCCCGGACATGCTGGCCAACCGCGCCGACGTGTGGAACCTCGGCGACGTGCTCGCGGGCCGCGACGACGTCTTCGAGATGTCGTACCTGGAGAACGCGCTGACCTCGAACACCGTGCTGGCGCCGCTGTCGTCCCGGGACCGGGCCGACCTGCCGCTGCTGGTCCGGCTCGCCGAGGGCGACGAGTCGGTGCGGCCGGACCGGCTCAGCCATCCGTACTCGGCAACGGAGCTGGAGCAGGTCCTGTCGGTGCTGCGCAAGATGCGCCGGGTGCAGCGGATCGTGCTGCGCAACAACCGGGAGTACATCGCCTCGGCGGGGCAGTCGGACGCCGGTCGCACCGAGCCGCCGTTCAAGCTGCAGGGCTCCTACCGCAACATGAACAAGCTGGCCGAGCGGATCGTCCCGGTGATGAACGACGCCGAGCTCGAGTCGGTCATCGACGATCACTACCGGGGCGAGGCGCAGACGCTGACGACGGGCGCGGAGGCCAACCTGCTGAAGCTGGCCGAGCTGCGTGGCCGGCTGAGCCCGGAGCAGGCGGAGCGCTGGGCCCAGGTCAAGGCCGCCTTCGTACGCGACCAGGCGCTGGGCGGCGCGGCCGACGACCCGATGACCAGGGCGGTCGGGGCGGTCGGGCTGCTCGCCGACCGGGTGGCCGGCGTGGAGAAGGCGATCGGGAGGCTGGGCGCGCCCTAGCGGTGCGGTACCGGCGCCGCTCGGCGGCGGCGCCGGGAATCACTCCTGGGAGCGGAGCAGGGACGGGTTGTCGCGCAGCAGCGCCGCCAGGCGCTTCGCGGCGATCTCCGTCTCCTCGGTGTCGACCCGCAGCGGGATCGGCTCCGCCAGCGGGGCCGGCATGCCGCGCTGCTCCGCCATCTGATGCGGGGCGGCCCGGTCGTCGGGTGCGCGGTGCTGCTCCGCGTGGGCGCGGCGGGTCGACTGCGGCGGGACCGGGGGCGGCGGGGTCGCCGCGAACGGGTGCGGCGCGAACGTCTCCTGCGGGCGCGGGCCCGGCGGCATGTCGTAGCGGTCGTAGCCCTGCTCGGCGGCCGGGTAGTCGGGGCGCGGCGCGTCCCGGACCGGCCCCGCCGGCTGCTCGAAGACGTAGCCGTAGGGCGGGGTGTAAGGCTCCGGCTCCTCCGGATCGATGTCGAAGTCGGCGTGCCGCGGCGACGTCGGCGCGACCTCGGCCACCCGATCGGCCACCGAATTGTCCGCGCTGACCTGCACGATGCCGTCCTCGACCGCGAAGTGCAGCAGCAACGGATCGCCGGCGCCCTCGACGCCGACCGTCACGCCGAGCTCGGGGTGACGCCCGACGACGGCGGCGATCGCCTCGACCAGCTCCGTCACCGACGGCGGGGTGCCGTTTACCTCCCCCGCGGCACGACGACGCAGCTCGTCTCGGCGCGCCAGTTTGTCGAGCGCGTCGTCCAATCCGTTTCGCACGTCACCGTCCTCCCGTCACACGCAGCTGCCCGTAATCACTTTGCCCGCCCGACGGGCGGTTTGGGAACCGGGCACGGAGCGAGTCGGCGAACACCTTACGACGACCTCATCTTCATGGCCTTGTCGAGTGCCTGGTCGAGCACGACGAGCAGGGCATCCCGCACCGACCCGCGGAAACGCGCGTCGAACTGCACGATCGGCACCTCGTCACGAACGGCCAAGGCCCAGCGCACCTCGTCCAGGTTGTAGCCTAGCTGCCCGTTGAAAGTGTTGACGCCGACAACGAACGGAAGACCTGTCCGCTCAAAGTAATCTACAGCGGGATAACAGTCATCAATCCGGGACGTATCAACCACAACGAGCGCGCCGAGCGCGCCGCGGACCAGGTCGTCCCACATGAACGCAAAACGGGTCTGACCGGGCGTGCCGAACAGGTACAGCTTCAGCGTGTGGTCGATGGTGACGCAGCCGAAGTCCATCGCGATGGTGGTGGTGGTCTTGCCGGACGCCGGGCCCGGGTCGTCCACGCCGAAGCCGGCCATCGTCATCTCGGCCTCGGTGGTCAGCGGCGAGATCTCCGAGATGGCACCGACGGTCGTGGTCTTACCGACCCCGAAGCCGCCGGCGATAATGATCTTGACTGGTACGGGAGGCTTGGCCCTGGTTGGCGCGTCGGGCACGTGCGCCGTGCCGAACGGACGGCGGTCAGGATATGGATCGAAGTCCACGGATCACTCGCATGATGGTCTCGGGGTCGGGGAAGTCGCTCTCCAACACGTGAACGTCAAGGTGTCCGGCGGCTCGTAGATCGCCGACGAGAATCCGGGTGACGCCGAGGTGCATCCGGAGCTGGGCGGAGATCTCCGCGACCGACAGCGGCTCGCCGCAGAGCTGCACGATCGCCCGCTGCTCGGGCGAGAGGCGCGCGGACATCGCGCCCGGGTGGGAGCTGACCTGCGTCTCCAGCCCGATGTTCGGGTCGAGCCCGTCGACCCGGCCGGACGTGATGACGAACGGCCGCAGCGAGGTGGTCTGCTCGCCGACCGGGGGTGCCATGGGCTGCGGTGCCTCCGGCAGGGCCGCCTGATGGCGCCCGCCGGAGGCGGCGTTGCGCAGAAACGGCCGGACACCTGGCGCCGCCGGGTGTGCCGGGTCGTCGGCGTCGGCCGGGTGCCTCACTGCTGGACGGCGTTCTTCAATTCAGCGATGAGGCGCGGGCTGAGTGCACCGCCGGCGCGGGTGGCGAAGAGCGTCATTTCGTACGCCAGGGTGCCGAGGTTGGCGGTCCGGTCCGCGATGACCCCGAGGACCGAGCCGGCGCTGATCGCGGTCACCAGCAGGTAGCCGTCCGCCATGTCGATGATGACGCGGTTGAGGCTGCCCAGCGCGTACCAGCTAGCCGCACCGCCGGCGAGGCTGGTCAGGCCCGACACGACCGCCGCGAGGCGCTCGGCGTTGGGCCGGTCCTTGATCGCGGACATCGCCATCAGCAGACCGTCGGAGGAGACGGCGATCGCCTCGACGACTCCCGCCGTGCCGGACGTGAACGAGTCCAGCAGCCAGTTGAAGGTCTTCGCCTCGGCGCTCAGCTGGGACTGCGCGTAGTCCTGTCCGTTGCCGGTTTCGGTGGAGTAGGGGGAAGTCATCGCGGTTGTCCCTCGGGTAGTGGCTGCGTTTCACTCATGGCGCGTGCGACGCCGAACTCGAACTGCTCCATCGATGCCCGGGCGGCTTCCGGGTCGAGCGGCTGCGGCGGCGAGGCCGCCGGTGCCGGGGTCTTCGGGGATTCTGTGGCCGGCAGCGTCGCGCCCGGTACCCGGCGGGTCAGCGGCGGGTGCCCGGCGGCGGGCGGCGAGGACATCTCCTGCTCGATGACGTCCCAGTGGGCGCGGGACACCCCGGCCTCGAAGGCTTCGAACGCCTCCCGGGCCGCGAGCGCGTCGTCCGAGGTGGGCCGGGGCGCCACCGGCGGCTTGGGCACGGTCTCGATCGGCATCTGGTTGCCGGGCACGCGCCGGCGCAGCGGGCCGGCGGGTGCGGCGTTACGCGCCTCCGGGGCCGCGCGCTGCTGCGGGGGCTCGGGCTGGGCCGGCGGCTGGTACGCGGGCGCGAGCCGCTGGTGCGGCAGCTGGATGGCGTCGGACGGCGTCGACATGACGATCGGTCCCTCTACCACGACGGGGGGCTCCGGCTCGACGAACCGGCCGGCCGAGGGGAGTTCCAGCGCCGGGAAACGTCCGGCGACGGGCGTGCCCGTGATGTACGCGGCGGGCACCTGGCGGGGAGGTTGCGAGCCGGTCAGCTGCGGCACGGACTGCGCGGGGTGGCTGTGCGGTGCCACCTCGAGCGCCGGTGCGCCGGCGCGGACCGGCTTGAACGCGTTCCACGAGCGGCCGGCCTGCAGGGTCCTGGTGGCCCGGTGCAGCACGTTCGCGTCGAACGGCTGCGCGCTGCCCGGCACCGATCGGGCCGACATGCCGGCGATGAACGGTGCGTACTCGCCGTAGCTGGGCACGGTCGCGTGGATCGGTCCCGCCTGCAGGTGCGACAGCGGCTCGCGGGCCGTCACGAGATGCGCCGGGCTCAGGTCGACCCAGGCCGTGACGCCGCCCTCGGGGGTGTCGGCCAGGGTGACCTCGATGCCGTGGCGCCGGGCGAGGCGGCCGACCACGAACAGGCCGAGCACCTCGCTGGGCGCCAGATCGAGGCGCTCGCGGTGGGTGAGCCGGGCGTTCTCCTCGGCGAGGCGCGCGGGCGTCAGGCCGAGGCCGTGGTCGATGACCGCGAGCCGGGCCCCGCCGCGCAACTCCGCGGCGGTGATCCTGACGCGGGTGTGCGGCGGCGAGAACGACGTGGCGTTCTCCATCAGCTCCGCCAGCAGCAGCGTCAGGTCGGCCAGCACGGCCGGCACGATCACGATCTCCTCGGGCACCTCGACGTCGACCCGGGTGTAGTCCTCGATCTCGCCGAGGGCCAGCCGGACGACGTCGGAGAGCGGCAGCGGGGCGATGTGGTCGTTCGCGCCGACGGCGCCGGAGAGCACGACCAGGCTGGACGCGTTGCGGCGCAGGCGGCTGGAGAGGTGGTCGAGGCGGTACAGCTCGCGCAGGCGTTCGCTGTCGTTCTCGCGGCGCTCCAGGCTGTCGATCAGGGCGAGCTGGCGGCCGACCAGGTTCTGGGTGCGGCGGCCGACGTGGCCGAACATCTGTGCGACGTTGCGGCGGCCCTGCACCTGCCGTTCCACCAGCCGGGCCGCGGTGGTCTGCACCCGGTCGAAGGCGCGGGCCAGGTCGCCGATCTCGTCGAGGGCCTGCACGTCGACGGGGTCGAGGCGGATCCGGCGGGCGTGTTCGACGTCGTCGTCGGCGACCCGCTCGAGCTCGGCCTCGGCGGCGCGGGCGATCCGGTCGGCGGAGAAGGTGAGGCGGCGCAGCGGCAGGGCGACCGCGCGGGCCATCATCAGCGACAGCGCGACCACCAGCAGGAGCAGGAGCAGCGCGCCGCCGCCGACAATGCCGGCCACCCGCAGGGCGCTGTCCCGGTTGTCCCGCACGGCGACGTCGACGTCCGCGGCGACCCGCTTCTCCACGAAGCCGCCGAGGACGATCACGGAACGCAGCGACGGGAAGAGCGTTTGGGTGCTCAGCAGCTTGACCGCCGCATCCGGGTCGGTGGCGGCCTCGGTGAGGAACCGGCCGCCGACCCGGGAGGCGAACGCCTCCTGAGCGCCCAGGTACAGCTTGTACTGGGTGTCCGTGAAGTACGGCTTGGCGTTGGTGATGACCAGCTGCAGCTGGACCAGGGTGGAGTAGAAGAGCCCGACCAGGCCGGCGTTCTTGGTGACCACGGAGGCGGTGAGGTAGCCGGAGGCCTGGCTGATCATGTCGTCGCTGCGCAGGGCCTGCTCGAGGGCGTAGACCTGCCGGCCCGTCGAGGAGGTCAGGTCGGCGCTCAGCGCCAGCGACAGCGCGTCGATGATCGGCGTGATCACCGCGGTGAACTCGGTGACGATCAGGTCGGGCCGGATGGTCCGGTCGATGACGGCGGCCCGGGTGCTGTCCAGCCGCTTCAGGCCGTCGACGGCCTCGAGCAGCTTGGCGGACATCGGGGTGTCGATGCGCCGGAGGCCCTCGATGCGGTCGGTCGCCTTGGCGCTCTGCACGACCAGCTCCGGCGCCTGGATCAGGCCGAACAGGTAGCCGACCGAGAGCAGGCGCTCCTCCTGGAGCTCCTGCACCGCCGAACCGACCTGGGTGGCGAACTCGACCGTGTCGGAGACGTTCTGCGCGTCGCGGGCGACGTCGATGCGGTTGACGACGATCGGCACGGCGAGGGCGACGACACCGATCAGGGGTACCAGGACCAGCAGGGTCAGCTTGCCGAGGATGCGGAACCTACCGAAGAGCACCGGATCGCTCCCGCCATGTCGGGTTGGCCTCGCCGTAGCCGGGCGCGGGGGCGCCGAGGTCGGGTCGGGCGGAGTCGGAGCCGGCGGTGTCAACGGAGGTGTCGCGGGCGCTCGCGCCCGGCACCGGAGCGGTCGTGCGGCGGCCGCCGCCGGTCAGCGACACCACGATCGCGGCGATGACGAGCAGGACGGCCGCGCCGATCGCGGTCAGTGCCACCAGCGCCTGGGAGTCGAGGCCGTCGATCCGGTCGCTGAGCAGCGCGATCGTCTCGCGCGAGACGATGCCGGAGAGGTTCGAGAGGGAGACCTGCAGCTGGCTCTGCGCGGTGGCCATGGTGGCCGTGTTCGGGGTGCCGCCCGGGTTGGCGCCGCGGGTCAGCGACTCCACCCCCCGGCGGAACGAGTCCAGCCCGCTGACCAGTTCGCCGCTCAGCGTGGTGCTGTTGGTGTCGTCGACCGCGGCCTGCAGGTTGTCGGTCAGGCTGTTGACCGTGGTGTTGACGGACAGCACGGCGGCACCGAACTGCGGGCCGAGCTGGGCCTGCAGCTGCGGGCTGGCCTTGGCGACCAGTTGGCTGAGGTCGCCCATGCGGCTGACCTGCACGACGGCGGCGGGCAGGTCGACCGCGACGGCCTGCTGCAGGTGCGAGACGTCGTTGTCGGGGTCGCGCACCAGTTCGGAGTTGTCGCGCACGGCGTTGTAGAGGGCGAGCGCGAGGTCGGTGACCTCGACGTGCGCCTGGAAGACGACAAGCGGGCTGCCGGTGGCGTTCGGCAGCTTCTCGATCTTCTGGCGCAGGCTGGCCCAGCGGTCCCGGGTGCTCAGGATCTCGCCGAGGCGCTGGTCGGTGGCGGCGACGCCGTTGACGGCGGCGGTCAGCGAGCCGGGCGCGGCCGAGACGCCGGCGAGTGCCGAGGACTGCGCCTCGGCCAGGGCGCTGACCAGGGGTGCCAGGGCGGCGACGTACTCGACGCCCTGTTGCTCCAGTTTGGTGCTGTCCCGCTCATCGGAGATCGTGCCCCAGACCCGCGAGAAGAGGATCGCCGCCGGGACGAGTATCAGGACCGTCAGAACGGCCGCGAGCGCTGGGCGCAGACGTGTTCGCCGGTTGTCCACCGAGACTGACATTGCCAATTCCTCCGCCATGCATCCGCGATAGACCGTTTTGGCGGCTACCCTCCGTAGCCGAGCGGGCGCACCGATCCGGGTCAATCTATCCGAGAAAGATTCACGCGACCCCTTTCCAAGGGTCAGAGTTGGCTCGGCTGATCGGGGGATACGCCTACTGGGTGGAGTGGTTGTACTACGCGGGGAAGACCGGCCTCTAGCAGCACCGGGGTGCGGGGAACGGCGGATCCTGCGGGTGGCCACCGATCGCGGGGAGGAAACGCTTCCCGGTCGAATGGCGACTTACTGGCACAGCCCAGAGCGTTCCACAATGGAACAGATCGGCGCACGCCGCGGCAGTCACCATTTGGTAACGAACGCATTACGTAGCGCTAAAATCCCACAAAGAGTAGTCGAGTCGATACGCTATCCGTCTCGCGATGCGGACGAATTCGTGAGAATGCCCGCCCGGGCGGAGGCCTGGACGGGCATTTCACTGCGAATAGTGCGGGTCGGGCAATTAGAGCCGGTCGAGCGCCTTTCGGAGCGGGTCCAGGCCCAGCGCCCCGAGGTTGAGCGCGTCGCGGTGGAACGCCCTGAGGTCGAAGCCGGCGCCCTTGCGGGCCCGCGCGTCATCCCGGGCCTGCAGCCAGATGCGCTCGCCGACCTTGTAGGACGGAGCCTGCCCGGGCCAGCCGAGGTAACGCTTCCACTCGAAGCGCAGCACCTCATCGTCCATCCGGGTGTGCGCCCGCAGGAACTCCCAGCCCAGCTCCGGGGTCCAGCGCTCGCCCGGGTGGAAGCCGAACGGGTTGTCCCGGGGGATCTCCAGCTCCAGGTGCATGCCGATGTCCACGATCACCCGGCTGGCCCGCAGCGCCTGCCCGTCGAGCATGCCGAGCCGGTCGCCCGGGTCGGACAGATAGCCGAGATCGTCCATGAGGCGCTCGGCGTACAGGGCCCAGCCCTCGCTGTGCCCGGAGCAGAAGGAGAGCAGCCGCTGCCAGCGGTTGAGCAGCTCGGCGCGGTAGATCGTCTGACCGATCTGCAGGTGATGGCCCGGCGCGCCCTCGTGGTAGACCGTGGTGGTCTCGCGCCAGGTGGAGAAGTCGGTCATGCCCTCGGGCACGGCCCACCACATCCGGCCCGGGCGGGTGAAGTCCTCGCTCGGCGCGGTGTAGTAGATGGAGCCGTCGCTGGTCGGCGCGGTGCAGCACTCGATGCTCAGCACCGGCTCGGGAATGTCGAAGTGTGTGCCGTTGAGCTCGGACACCGCCTTGTCGGCGAGGGCCTGCATCCAGTCCCGGAACGCCTCCTTGCCCGCGATGCGGCGGGCGGGGTCGGCGTCGAGCACCGCGACGGCCTCGTCGACGCTTGCGCCGCGGCCGGCGATCTGCGCCGCGACGACGCGCATCTCACCCTCGAGCCGGGCCAGCTCCTCGAAGCCCCACAGGTACGTCTCGAGCTGGTCGACGCGCGCGCCGAGGAAGTACTGCGACGCGCGGTCGTACAGCTCAGGGCCCGCCGCCTGCTTCTCGCGGCCGAGCGGCGCCAGCTCCGTACGCAGGAACCGGCCGAAGCCGATCGTGGCCGCGGTCGCGGCCGCGGCGTTGCGCTGCAGGTCGGCCGCGAGCGCCCCGTCGGCGTCGAGCCCGTCGGCGAGGCGGTGGAAGAAGTTGTCGCGGGCCGGATCGGTCCAGGCGTCGCACTGCTCCGCGACCTCGACGAGCTGCACGCGCGCGCTGACGTTGCCCTTGGCGGCCTCCTCGAGCAGGGTGCGCCGGTATTGCTCGAGGGCCCGGGGGAAGGCGGCGAGGCGCGCCGAGATGTTGGCGACCGCCTCCTCGCCCTGCGTCGGCATGAGGTCGAAGACCATGCGCAGGCCGTGCACCGGACTCGCGATCACGTTGACGCCGCCGGCGATGTCGCCGGCGTCGAGGCGGGCCAGCTCGAGACCCAGCCGCTCCTGCATCGCGTCCTTGGCGACGTTCTCGGCCTCGGTCTCGGGCTCGATCGGGTCGAGCTCGGCCAGCGTGCGCCGGGTCAGCTCGGCCTGAGCCGCGAAGCCCTCCGGTGAAAGATCGTCGAGTTGATCGTCGTGACCGGGCACGCCGATGAAGGTGGCGCCGGACGGGTTGAGCGGAGCCCAATCGTCGACGTAGCGGTTCGCGAGGTCATCAATCTGTCCCACGCGCCGACCCTACGGGAACCCGCCGCCGCGACGCCGCCCTAATTCGCCAGGTCGTGGCCCGCGGTCCACTCCAGCAGCCGGTCGGCCGGCCAGGAGTTCACCACCCGCTCGACCGGTACGCCGCAGAGCGCCGCACGCTCGCACCCGTTGTGCAGCCAGTCGAGCTGACCCGGCGCGTGCGCGTCCGTGTCGATGCTGAACAGGCAGCCGGCCTCGACGGCGACGGTGAGCATCCGCTTCGGCGGGTCGAGCCGGTCCGGCCGCGAGTTGATCTCCACGGCCTTGCCGTGCTCGAGGCACGCGCCGAGCACCGCCGTCAGGTCGAAGTCGCTGGGCGGCCGGGTCCGCCCGGCCCGGTGCCCCTTGTCGCCGGCGCCGCCCGCCGCGACCTTGCGGCCGGTGAGATGGCCGAGGATGTCGAGGTGCGGGTTGGCGATCGCGGCCACCATCCGGCGGGTCATCCTGGCCGAGTCGTCGCGCAGGTTGCTGTGCACCGAGCCGACCACCACGTCCAGGCGGGCGAGCAGCTCGTCCTCCTGGTCGAGCGAGCCGTCGGCGAGGATGTCGACCTCGATGCCAGTGAGGATGCGGAAGCCGTCCGGCAGCGCGTCGTTCAGCGCGGCCACGTGGTCGAGCTGGCGGCGCAGGCGCTCGGCGGTCAGCCCTCGGGCCACCGTCAGCCGCGGCGAGTGGTCCGTCAGCACCAGGTATTCGTGGCCCAGCTCGACCGCCGCGAGCGCCATCTCCTCGATCGGTGAACCGCCGTCCGACCAGTCCGAGTGCGCGTGGCAGTCACCGCGCAGGGCCTCGCGCAGCGCCGCGGCCGCGCCCTGCAGGTCGGTCCCCGCGGTGGACTCGATGCGCCGCAGGTAGACCGGGTGCTCGCCGTTGAACGACTCGGTCACGCAGCGGGCGGTGACCTCGCCGACGCCGGAGAGCTCGGCCAGCGTGCCGGCGGCGACGCGCTCCGCAAGCTCCGCCCCGGGCAGGGCGGCGACGGTCGCGGCCGCCGACCGGAAGGCCTTGACCCGGTAGGTCGCCTCGTTCGCGCGTTCCAGCAGAAAGGCGATGCGACGCAGGTCAGCGACCGGATCCCGGGATGCCATGCCGCCAGCGTAGAGCGCTCAGCGCCGCCGGGCGTAGGCATCCCGGCGCGCCTTCGCGAACCGGGCGGCCGGATTGTTGCCGCGGCCGAGGTAGTTCCAGGGGCGCTCGCTGGGCTGATCGCCCAGCAGGTCGAAGACCCGCGCGGCGGCGGAGTGCTCCCCGGCGAGGTGCAGGGACATCGCGAAGAAGTTGGCCCGGCGGGTCCAGTTGCCGCTCGGGGTGAAGTCGGGGTGGAAGATCGACTGCTCGGCCGCCGCCAGCAACTCGGCGCGTACCTCCGGATTCGTCATGTGTGCCTCGTCGATGACGGTGGGCAGCGCGAGCCACTTCTCCACGTGCGCGTGTGCCACCAGCACGGGCAGCAGGCTGCCCTTCGGCGCGGCGGCCGTGGCCGCCCGGGCGAAGCCGAACATCTGCTCGTCGCTGCCGAACCACTTGGCGCACAGGTACTGCAGCCGCTGCTCGTGGGCGACGACGTGGTGCGGGCAGCGCCGCACAACCGCGTCGAACCGGTCCTGCGCCTCCTGCTGGTCGACCTGGCGCCCGCGCGCGGAGGTGACCAGCCAGGTCCGGGCCGTGACATCGGCGGGATCCCGCTCGATGACCTCGTCGAGGGCGTTCTCGGCGATCTTGAGGCGGCGGAAGAACTCCCGGAACTGCTCCTGCCCGGTGTGTTCCGCGCCCGCGGCGCCCCGGGCGCGCCACGCCCACGCCACCGCGCTGCACCCGCGCACCAGCACCGGCAGCGTCGACTCCGGCTCCGCGGCGATCCAGTCGCCGATCCATGCCTGGATGCTGTCGACCTCCGCGGCGGCCTCCATGAGGTAGGCCAGCGCGTTCGGATCCTGGGCGGCCGCGAAGACATCCCGGGCCGCGCGCCAGTCCCCCTTGGCCAGCGCATCGAGCAGAACGCGCGCCCGGGCGTCCCCGAAGGCCGGATCGATGGCGGGCGCCTGGCTGCGAGTGAACGGCCACATATCGACTTTCCTCCCCGTGTCGGACGGGAAGCGTAGACCCGCGTCGCACCCTCCCGGTACGGGGTTGCCGGTGCAGATCCCGATCGGTATCTTCGCTGCGCCGTCCGGTGCTGCCGGGCGTCGCCACGGGGAGGTAACACCATGCTGCGCGCCGCCGCGTCCGTCTTCATGCTGCTCGGGTTCTACGTAGTCGCCCTGCTACAGCTGGTCGCCGTGCTGGCCTTCGTGGTCTGGGTCTCCATCGAGTCGAGCGCGACCGTCGGCCTCAAGCTCGGTCTGCCCCTGCTGTTCGCCCTCGGCGCGACCGCCGTCGGCCTGTGGCGCGCGATCCGGACCCGCCCCGAGCCGATGCACGGCCTGATCGTCGCGCCGCACGACGCCCCCGAGCTGTGGGGCCTCGTGCGGGCCCTGGCGACCGAGGTCGGCACGCGCATGCCCGACGAGATCCGGCTGGTGCCGGAGGTCAACGCGGCGGTCAGCGAGGACGCCAAGCTGCTCGGCCTGGTCGGCGGCCGGCGCCTGCTGTACCTGGGCATGCCGCTGCTGCAGGCCCTCTCCGTCGACCAGCTTCGCTCGGTCGTCGCGCACGAGCTGGGGCACTACTCCGGGTCGCACACCCGGCTGGGCGCGGTCGCGTACCGGGGGCGGCTCGCGATCGGGCACACGATCGGCCGGATCGGGCCGTGGAACCCGGTGGGCTGGGTCTTCCGGGGCTACGCGCGGCTGTACCTGCTCGTCGACAACGCCGCCTCGCGGCGCCAGGAGCTCGACGCCGACCGCGCCTCCGTACGGGTGGCCGGCCCGGAGGTCGCCACCTCGGCGCTGCACGAACTGCCGATCATCGACGCCGCCTGGGACTTCTACTTCGGCGCGTACGTGGCGCCGGGCTGGGAGGCGGGCTTCGCGCCGGACGACGTCTTCGGCGGCTTCGGCGCGCTGGTCGCCGCCCGCAACGACGAGCTGGCGAAGATGCGCGACAAGGAGCCCGAGGAGCACCGGTCGCGCTGGGACACGCATCCGTCGAACGCCGAGCGGATCGCCGTCATGCGCTCCGCGCCGCAGGTCGCGCACCCGGCCGACGGCCGTCCCGCCGGCGTGCTGGTGCCCTCGATCACCGCCGCCGGCGTCGCCCTGCAGCGGGCCGTCATCGAGGTCGGCAACCGCCAGGTGCTGCCCTGGCCCCAGTTCACCGCCGCGGCGACCACCGCACGCCTGCAGCGCAACGCCGACCGGCTCTTCCGCTCGCTCGGCCGGCTCACCGGCGTGTCCGACCCGGGGCTCGGCACCCTCTTCGACCTGGTGGCCGCCGGCCGCCTCGGCGAGCTCGCCGAGGAGTTCTACCCGGACGCCACCCGCAAGGAGGCTGCGGTCCGGTTCGCCGCCACGATGGACCTGCTCTTCGTGCTGGCCGCGGTCCGGTCCGGAGCCGCGTACTGGCGGCACTCCTGGTCGGAGCCGGTCAAGCTGACCGACGCGGACGGCGCCGAGATCGACTTCGAGGAGATCGCGAAGCTGGCGGTCTCGCCGGACACCCTCGAGCAGGCCCGCACCCGGCTCGCCGAGGTGGGCGTCCGGGTCGAGGCCGCCGCGATCGTCGAGAAGGCGGCCACCGCCACCGGCGCGGACATCATCGGCGCGCTGGCCAACTTCAAGGTCGACGGAATGCACACCGACCTGATCCTGCTCGACCGCGGATTCGTGTTCGTGCCCGCGCCCAAGTCCACCGACAACGGCAAGGACCGGCTGCAGTCGCTGCTCGGCTCGGGGCCGGTCGAGGAGCTCGCCAAGCGGTTCCACTTCCTGCCGTACGAGGAGATCGCCTCGGTGACGATCACCAAGCGCAGCCCGGTGCGGGCCGAACTGCGCACGCACAACGGCACGGTGATCCCGCTGGAGGAGCGCTGGACGGGCGAGCAGCTCGGCAAGAGCCAGGACGCCCTGCTCGCGGTGCTCGACCGGATCGTGCTCCGCGCGGCCGTCTGAGACAGCTACCCATAGGCTGCGCCGCATGCGAACGATCGACTGGGCCGACGACGCCATCGAGATCATCGACCAGACGGCGCTGCCGGACGAGGTGCGCGTCCTGCGGCTCACCACGGTCGCCGACCTGGTCGCGGCGATCAGGTCGCTGGCGGTTCGCGGCGCGCCCGCGCTCGGCGTCGCGGGGGCCTTCGGGGTGGCACTCGCGGCCCGGCAGTTCGCCGGGGACGACGCCGCGCGGGCCGACGCCGTACGCCTGGTGGAGCGGGCCCGCCCCACCGCGGTGAACCTCGCGCGCGGTGCCCGCCGGGCCGCGGCCCGGCTCCCGGTCGGCCCGGACGCCGTGCTGGCCGAGGCGTGCGCGGTGCGCGACGAGGAGATCGCCGCCTCGGCCGCGATGGCCGCGCTCGGCGCCGACCTGATGGTCGAGCTGTGCGGCGCGCGGCCCCGGCTGCTGACGCACTGCAACACCGGGGGACTCGCGGCGGTGACCGGGGGCACGGCGCTGGGCGTGGTGACCGAGCTGCATCGCCGCGGCGCGCTCGGCGCGGTGATCGCCAGCGAGACCCGGCCGCTGCTGCAGGGCGCCCGGCTGACCGCGTGGGAGCTGCGCGAGGCGGGCATCGACTTCCGGGTCGCGGTCGACTCGGCCGGACCGTTCCTGCTGGCCCGGGGCGAGGCCGACGCGGTGATCCTCGGCGCGGACCGGATCTGCGCGAACGGCGACGTGATCAACAAGATCGGCAGCTACGCGCACGCCCTCGGCGCGCGCCGCGCGGGCCTGCCGTTCGTCGTGGTCGCGCCGGAGTCGACGGTGGACACCGAGACGCCGGACGGCGCCGCGGTGGAGATCGAGGACCGCGGCGCGGCCGAGATCACCGGGTACTCGGACGCGGTGAACCCGGCCTTCGACGTGACGCCGCACGACCTGGTCACCGCGATCGTGACCGACCGGCGGGTGGTCCGCCTCGACCGCGGCGAGCGGCTCTAGCTAGGCCACGACCTGCGCGCCGGAGGGCTTCCAGGGCTTGAGCCACGGCGACTCCGGCCAGCCCTCGGCGGCGGCCATGATCGCGAATGCCGTGCCGCCGTCCAGCGACTCGCGGATGATGTCGGCGTGTCCGGCGTGCCGGGCCGTCTCCTCGATCAGGTGCAGCAGGACCCAGCGGACCGACCAGTTGTCCACGTCCTTCGGGTTCCACGGCACCGAGTGGTCGACCGGCACGTCCTGCCCGAGGTCCGCGATCTCGCCGATGACCTTCTCGGTCTTGGCGGCGACCCGGTCGTAGTCCGCGAGGACGTCGTCGATCGTCTCGTCGTCCCTGAGGACGTAGTTGTCGGCGTAGGCCTGGTAGTCCAGCTTGCGGGGCTCGCGGCGTACCGTGTCGATCCAGCCCTCCTCGGTCGACGCGCAGTGCTTGATCAGGCCGCCGACCGTCAGGGGGCTCGCGGTGGGTGCGGCGCGAAGCTGTTCGGGCGTGAGCCCGTACGCGGTGAGCCTGACGACGTGCCGCATCTGGGCGAGGTAGGCGAGCAGGCCCTCCCGCTCGTTGCCGATGGCGCCGACGTGACCTGGCATTGGCCTGTCTCCTGTCCGTTGTCCGTGCTTACCGCCTCAGACTAGGAACAATTACGGTCAGTTTCCGGCCGCAATCCGGCGACCGTGCCGTCGTTTATCGCCGAGACCCAGCCGCCGGCCCGTCCCAGCGCCAGCAGCGCCTCGACCTCGGCCGGCACCTCGACCGGAGCGCCGGGCCGCGGCGGCCAGCCACGCCGCAGCTCGCTGGGGGCCCGCAGCCCGGCGGTCAGGGCCGCGATCGGATCGTCGTGCTCAAGCTCGCGGCCGAACGACTCCAGGTCCTCGACGACCCCCGCCAGCACCCGCCGCACCGCGGGCGCGTTGCCGCCGCACATGGCCGCGATCAGCTCGGGCCGGGTGGCGGCCACCCGGGTGCCGTCCCGGAAGGATCCGGCCGCCAGCGTGCCGGCGAGGGGGTTGCCGGCCAGCAGTGCGCTGAGCGCGGCGGCCAGCAGGTGCGGCACGTGGCTGATCTCGGCCATCGCCCGGTCGTGCTCCGCTGCGGTCACCGGCACCACGCGCGCCCCGAGCCGGGTGAACAGCCGGGCGAGGGTCAGCCAGTCGGCCGGATCGGGATCGTCCGGCTCGAGGCAGAGCACCCACGCGCAGCCGTCGAAGAGCCGCGGATCGGCGGCCGGGAAGCCCGAGGACTCCTTGCCCGCCATCGGATGCCCGCCGACGAAGCGGCTACCGTCGAGCAGGTCCCGTACCGGTCCCTTGACCGAGGTGACGTCGGTGATCAGCCCCGGGTAACCGGCGAGCCCGGCCAGCACGCCGGGGATGGCCGGCAGCGGCACCGCGAGCACGGCGACCTCGGTGCCCGCGACGGCCTCGGCGACGCTGTCGGCCACCCGCCAGGCGTCGCCGGACCGTGGCGCCCCGGCCTGCTTCGCGAGAGCCCGGGCGGCCTCGCGGGTCTCCGCGGCGGCGTCGTAGCCGGTGACCCGGTGCCCGTGTGCGGCCAGGGCCCGCAGCAGCGAGCCGCCGATGAGACCGAGTCCGATGACGGCGATGTCCACGCCCGAGACTCTCGCATACCCCTTCGATATCAGCCGTACGGACGTGTTGCTTTTCGTCCGTTTCGCCACTAGGTAACCGCAATCGGCGCGTTTACGTTGATCATGTGACGTACAGGGGCGAACTTCGCAGGTGGGGCCTGATCTCCGGGATCGTGGGCGCGACCGTCCTGGCGCTGGCGGCGCCGGCGCAGGCGGCACCCTCCGAGACGCCGGACCCGGCGCCGGGCTTCAACGGGGCGGTCCTCGCGGTGGCCTACGCGGGCAACACCACCTATGTCGGCGGCGACTTCACCGCCGCGCTGGTCGGGGGCCGGGCGGTCAGGCGGGCCGGGCTGGCGGCGATCAACGCGCTGACCGGCGAACTGCTGCCCTGGGCGCCCACCACGGACGGCCGGGTCAAGGCCCTCGTGGTCAGCGGCTCCTCCGTCTACGTCGGCGGCGACTTCAGCACCGTCGGCGGGCAGCCGCGGGACAGCCTCGCCCGGGTCGACGCCCGCAACGGGGCGGTGTCGGCCACCTTCGGCCACGCGATCGACGGCCGGCCGTACGCGCTGGCGGCCGGCAACGGCCGGCTCTACCTGGGCGGGGCGATCACCAGGGTCGACGGGCAGGTACGGGCGGGGCTGGCCGCGTTCGACCTGAGCAGCGGCGTCCTGGACGGCAAGTGGAAGCCGACGGTCGACGACCAGGTCGAGTCGCTGGCGACCGGCAGCGGGCGGGTCTACGTCGGCGGCAAGTTTCACAAGGTGAACGGCGGTGCCGGGTACGCCCGGCTGGTCGCCCTCGACCCGTCAGCCGCGAAGATCGTCACCGGCTTCACGCCGAGGGCCTCGGTGATCGCCTACGCCATCGCGGTCACCTCGGGCGGCGTCTACACCGCCAACGGCGGCCGGGGCGGTACGGCCAACGCGTACAGCCTCGCCGGCGCCACGCGCTGGACGGCCGCGTTCGACGGGGATGCGCAGGCCGTCGCGGTGCTGGGCGACACCGTCTACGTCGGCGGGCACTTCGACAGGGCCTGCCGGACGACCCGGACGGGGCCGCAGGGCGTGTGCCTGGACGGCTCCGACGACCGGGTGAAGCTCGTCGGGCTGGCGGTCGGCGACGGCCACCTGCGCGACTGGACCGCCAACGGCAACGGCATCGAGGGCGTGCTCGCGATGGCCGTCAACCCCGGCCTCGCCGCGGTGGCCGCCGGCGGCGCCTTCACCACGATCGGCGGGCGGATACAGAAGCGGTTCGCGCAGTTCAGCTGAGGCGACTCGGCAACGGGCATTTCTCCGCACCGCGGGGCCGCATTCCTTGGGCGAGGGATGCGGCCCCGTCCCGTTCGGTCAGGCCTTGCAGTTGTGCGCCTTCTTCCACTTCGCGACCTCCGCGACCGGGCTCTTGCCGCCCTTCTTGCGCCAGGACGTCAGGTAGGTCGCCGGCCAGATCACGCCGCGGCGGACCTTCCAGTCGCCAGTCTTGGCGCACGGCGGCGAGATCCCGTAGTGCAGGTGGCAGACGCCGTTGGCGTTGCCGGTGTGGCCGACGGAGCCGAGCTGCTGTCCCGGCGTGACCCGGACGCCCGCCTTGATGCCGGACGCGATCTTGCTGAGGTGCGAGCCGTAATAGCGCACGCCGTCGTCGCCGGCGATCGAGACCGAGAGGCCGCCGTTGAGCGGGCCGTCCGGCTGCCCCTTCACATAGGCGTCCTTGCGGCTCACCTCGAGCACCACGCCGCTGGTGGTCGCCACCGCGGGCTTACCGCAGTCGGCGAAGATGTCCGTCGCCGGGTACTTCGAGTGGGTCGGGTGGAACGCCACGTTCGACGCCTTCACGGGGAAGACGTATTTCACGTTGACCGGGACCTTGGCCGGCGCCACCGCCCGCGTCGGCGAGGCCGACACGGCCGCCGCGGGGGCGTTCTCGGGCAGGCCTGCGCCGGGCGCCGGCGCCGCTGCCGCGGTCTGTGACGGCAACACGAACTCGGGCGTCACGGCCGCCGACGGCGTGCCGCCGGGCGACCCGCAGGCGGCAAGGGAACATGCCGCGACGGTCAGGATCGAGATCGAGCGCAGGGAAAGCACCCGGCCATCCTGGCAGAAGTCATCCCCCGATGCCGACCCGCCGATGCTGGATAGGCTGGCGGTCACGCCGCCGGCGAACCGGATGGAGGGGCGAACGATGTCCGAACAGCACGGATCCTGGCCCGGTGCGGCGCAGCCGCCGGTCGGCTGGCTGCCCGGACGCCCGCCCCCGCCCCGCGGGCTCCCGCCCGGCCCGCCGCCGCGCCCGATCTATCGCGAGCCGCACCCGGTCAGCGCCGGGCCCCTGCTCGCCGGCGCCGGCGCGGCCCTGGTGTGGTTCACCCTGTTCGGCGCCCTCGGCCGGGACCTCATCAGCTACGCCTGGTGGACGATCGCCGCCGCGATCTCGGCCTGGGCCGTCGCCGCCGTGCTGACCGTGCTCGGCGACCGCGGCACGGCCACCGGAGTGGCGCTCGTCGGCGGGCTCGGTCTATCGATAGCCGCCGGTGTCGTGGCGGTGCGCTGGATCACCACAAGCGACTGGCCGCTGTGGTGAATGTCCAGCTCTGGGGCGGTGTGTCATCGACGAAACGTGCACCTTTGGTGGCGCAGCGCACTCGGCCTTGACGAACGTCGCGCGGCTGGGCACTCTCGGGCTCATGGCCCACGTACCGCAACGGCTCGACCCCGATCGTCGCCGTCGCCGACTCGAGCTACTGGCCGCCCTGGCCGATGCGAAGTCGGCTCGCGAGCACAGCCAGCCCCAGCGCCTGCGCGGTGCCCGGCTTCGCGAGTTGATCGCGAACCGCCGTCGCCTGGCCAACTGAGTTAATCGGCTTTGACCTCCTTCGGGGCGTGGCGCTGCACTTGCGCCGCGTCAACGGTTACCGTCAGGCGCTGAGGACCACAGTTCCGTGGGGGGATTCGTGTCGATTTTCGCTGCCGCCGTCGTCCGGGGCAAGAACGGGTGGGCGGCTTCGGAGCTGGAGCTCACCGGCATCGCCGACCTGGACGAGGTCGTGGACCGGCTCCGCGACGCCGAGCCGGACGCCGACCTGTCGTTGCTCTTCGTCGAGGCCGACGACCAGTACCTGGTGATTCTGCGCCTGGACGAGGGCGAGGACCTGCGGGTCTTCGGCTCCGACTCGGCGTACGCCGACGAGTCGCGGCTCGGCGCGCTGCTGCTGGCCGACATCGAGACGCCGGCGCTCGAACTCGACGACCTGACGACGCCCAGGCCCGGCTCGGACGACGAGGACGAGCGGCCGGCCGCGGATCCCGACGCCGACCCGGTCGGCGACGTCGAGGTCCTGGCCGACCTCGGGGTCAGCTCGCACCGGCTGCTGACGCTGTGCGGGCTCGAGGGCATGCTGCCGGCCGATGTGACCGCCGAGATCTGCCAGAAACTGGGCTGCGGCGACGAGATGGAAGAGCTGCGCGAGGCCTGATGCTCCGGCCGAAGCACGAGCAGTGGATGCGGCGGGCCTTGTCCGTCGCCTCCGCATCGTCGGAGGACGTCCCGGTCGGCGCGGTCGTCTACGGCCCGGACGGTGAGGAACTCGCCGCGGCCGGCAACGAGCGCGAGCTGAACGGCGACCCGACCGCGCATGCGGAGATCATCGCGCTGCGCCGGGCCGCCGTGCTCACCGGAAGCTGGCGCCTCGACGGCTGCACCCTGGTGGTGACGCTGGAGCCGTGCACGATGTGCGCCGGAGCGCTGGTGCTGGCCCGGGTGTCCCGGCTCGTCTTCGGGGCCTGGGAGCCGAAGACCGGCGCGGTCGGTTCCCTCTGGGACGTGGTCCGGGACCGGCGCCTGAACCACCGCCCAGAGGTCTACGCGGGCATCCTGGAGGACGAGTGCGCGGCGATGCTGCGCACGTTCTTCCGGCATTAGCTGATCGCGGTGTCCAGGCCGATCTGCACCATGTCGGAGAAGCCCTGCTCGCGCCGCGCCGAGTCCATCTTCTCGCCGCGCTTGATGTGGTCGCTGACCGTCAGAATGGTCAGCGCCTTGGCGCCGTAGCGGGCCGCGATCGTGTAGATGGCGGCGGACTCCATCTCGACGGCGAGCACGCCGTAGTCGCAGAGCGAGTCGTAGAGGTCGGGACGGTCGGTGTAGAACGCGTCCGCGGCCAGGATCGGGCCGACCCGCATCGCGATGCCCCGCCGGTCGGCGACGTCGGCCGCGGTGCGCAGCAGCGAGAAGTCCGCGACGGGCGCATAGTCGATGAGCCCGTCGAACCGGGCCCGGTTCATGTTCGAGTCGGTGGCGGACCCGATGGCGGCGATGACGTCACCAAGCTGAAGATCCTCGGCCAGCGCCCCGCAGGAGCCGATCCGGATCAGCGACTTCACGCCGTACTCGTTGATCAGCTCGTGGGTGTAGATCGAGGCCGAAGGCATGCCCATGCCGGAACCCTGCACCGAGACGGGCACGCCCTGCCAGGTGCCGGTGAAACCCAGCATGCCCCGCACCTGCGTGTAACAGACGGGATCCTTCAGGAACGTCTCGGCGATCCACTTCGCCCGCATCGGATCCCCGGGTAGGAGAACCCGCTCGGCAATGTCGCCCGGCTGCGCGCCGATGTGCACACTCATGACCAGGATCCTGCCAGGCGGGCCCGCCACAGGCGCCATGACCTCAAGGTTCGCGCGGGAGGGACACCCGGCGACGGGCCCGGCCGGGCGTCGGGTAACCTACTTCGCGGTGGTGTGTCCGAGCGGCCTAAGGAGCACGCCTCGAAAGCGTGTGAGGGTGCAAGCCCTCCAAGGGTTCAAATCCCTTCACCACCGCCAGCAAGCAGGGCAGGCGCCCGGTGACTCCCAGCGAGTCACCGGGCGCCTCTCTTTTCGGCCTCTTTCGAACGCTCGCCGAGCATGGTGGTTCGACACGAGCCTGTCTTGGTGACTTCCGCATCTCAGGAGGCCCGGCGAGCCGGCGACGCGGATCGAGGAGAACCGGACGGAGCCGGAGGGCTGATCGCTCAGGCCGCGAGCAGCTGCTTGCGAAGCCATCCCGGGTCGGGGTTGACGTGCGGCACGCCGTCAAGCACGACGGTCGGGACCGTTTCGTTGCCGTCCGCGACCGCGCGCACCGCCGCCGCGGCCTCCGGGTCGCGCCAGATGTCCACCCAGTGAGCCCGGCGGGCGGCGGGGCCGAGGGTGGCACGCAGGCGCACGCAGAAGGGGCAGCCCGGCCGCCAGTAGATTACGGCCCGGCCGTCCTCGACGCTTCGGGTCTGGGCCTCGGCCGCCGTTTCGGAGCGGGGGAAGATCAGCGGGGAGGCCGCGGCGGCCAGGGCGGCGAAGACCACGACGATGATCGGGGAGCCCGTGGTGATCCCGGCCGCGAGGCCGGCGAGCAGGACCACGCCCGCGAGTGTCCATCGACGAAACATGGGTTCGACGCTACGCGAGGTCCGTGCGGGCCTTCGACATTCGCCGGGCGGGTCACGATCTTGCAGACAGCCGGATCCCGACCCGCCGCGCCCAGTTCGCGCCTCGTCCCTCAGCGGCGAGCCGTCCCTCGCCGCCGGCTCGCCTGCTTCCTTGGGCCGATATCGCGCCGCCCGGCGCCGGTCTCCCCACTCGGAAAGAGGGGTCACTCGCCCGTGATGGGTGAATTTCCCGGCTCGGTGCCCAGGTCCGGCCGGCCGGTCCGGCATCCGGGGACGGTGTCACTCTGGGTGACTCTGTGAGCGGCGGGTGGGCGGATTCTCGGATGCCGGACGCGGGGGCGCGCGGCCGGCTCGCGGCGATACCGCGCATGATCCGCCGGCGGCGTCGTCGCTCTTCGGTGTCGATCGCCGCGTGGTGCCGGCGACGGCCGATCCCGCGGTGCCGGTTGGCCGCGGTTTCCGCTGGCTGGGGCCGAAGGGGCCGCGCCGAGCCCGGCGGCTGACCGGCTCGCTTGCCGCGATCGCCGCGAGGCGGGCGGTCGCTGGACGGCCGTCGCCCGAGCCGGCCGCCGGAGGCTCCCGCGCCGACCCTCCGGCCCGACCGTTTTGCGTCTCGTGGGACACCCTGCGCGAATTGTCGTCGATCACGCACCGTGTCAAGTTTTTCCGGCCTGACCGGACGCCGCGTCCGGGATCGGTACTATTTCGCGCCGCCCTCGCCATGATCAAGCTCGCTGATCAGGTGACAGGTGGGCGTTGCTACCGTTTCGTCCCTGGCGGACCGGCGTTGTTACCTGGGAAGATTACTCATAGTGACAGGTACCACGCCGCCCTAATATGTCGCGTCTTTGCAAGGCGTAGCGCCGGAATCCACCGGATCGGACAACCCGTCCTAACCTGGCGGCGAAAAAGATTCACAAGACGGCCTCGCGCAGAGGTGTCTATGTCTGCCCTAAGGTTGGTCAGGTGAGAGTTGAGCATCACTGGTGGAATGGTGACATCCGGCTCGCGCGCCGCGATGTCTACGTCCGCACCGACGGAGAAGTCTGGGAGGTCGAAGCTCAGATGGGTGGACCTCAGGGCAAATCCAAGGTGCAGCAGTGTCCAGGAAAGGCGTCCGCGCTGATCCTGGCCGACGCGTGGCGTGGCCCACGCTGGCAGTGGCGCAAGCTCTAGGCGCCAGGAGCCGGGCTGCGCCGCACGCTTGAACTTCTCGGCCAGCCAAATCTTCGATCGGGCCGGACCCCGCGGGGTCCGGCCCGATGTGCTACTTCTCGGTCATGCGTCCCGAACCCGGCCAGGTGCTGCACTTCTCCGAGAATCCGGGCCTCACCGCGTTCGTTCCGCACGTCGCCGCCACGGCGCAACAGCCCGAGGCGTACGTGTGGGCGGTCGACGCCGAGCACGCGCCCTCGTACTGGTTTCCGCGCGACTGTCCCCGGGTGCTCGCCTGGCCCCGCGCCGAGACCACGGACGCCGACCGTCGCCTCCTGTCGGGCGCTCGCGTGCACGCCATCGAGTACGGCTGGCTGCCGGCGCTGCGCTCGGTGCGGCTGTATGCGTACCGTTTCGACGCGGAAGCCTTCGAGCCGTTCGGCGCGCCACCGTACGCGATGGTCGCGACCAGGCCGGTGACGCCGCTCGGGCCGGCGGAGCCGGTCGGCGACCTGCTCGCGCTGCACGAGGCGGCGGGCATCCAGTTGCGCCTGGTGGCGAACCTGTGGGCGTTCATGGACGAGGTCGCCGCCAGCACGCTGGGGTTCAGCGGGATCCGGCTGCGGTACGCCGCGCCCCGAAAGTGAGGTCGCGAAAGTGAATCGGCGGACGAACTGTCCGCTGGTGGCCGCCTGGGTTGATCTAGCCTGTAAATCCACCCAACCCGGACGAAAGTGATGTCCCATGCAGGCCACTGTGACTGACACCCGTTCCGATGTCGCCGTGCTGCGCCTGAGCGGCGAGCTCGATGCCCATACCGCCACCCAACTGCACGGCCTGATCGCGGAGCTGCTGGAACGCCCGGTGCCGCGGATCGTCGTCGACCTCAACGACCTGAAGTTCTGCGACTCCGTGGGGCTCAGCGCCTTCATCACCGCCAAACAGGTCATCACCGCGCGCGGCGGGTGGCTGAGCTTCGCCGGGGCGAACCAGTTCCTGACCGCGCTGCTGGAGACCGTGGGGCTGAGCCGGTACTTCGCCATCTTCCCCGAGGTGGACGACGCGATCGCCGCGGCCCAGATGTAGCCCGCTCGGGTTCACCCCGTTCCGCGCCGCCGCTGCTCATGTAGCTGGCGGAAGACGTACCTGCGGATCTCGTCCGCCTCGCCCATCTTCAGGTCCGTGAAGCGGAGCCCGAGCTCGGTCGGCCGCTCCTCGTCGCCGCGGCGCATGCGGACCACCGTCGCCGACGCGGAGATCACCCGCCCGGGGTCGAACTCCGCGACCACCGAATCCCCCCGGCCGAAGGTGACATCCGAACCCGTGTAGCAGCGCATGCCGCCCTCGCTGAGGTCGACGGCGGCGATCTCGAGATCGACGCCCTCGTGCCGCACGACGACGGGCATGCTCACATTGGCCCGTACGAAAGAGCGGCGCTGGGTCCGCTCCGGCTGCGCGGTCAGGCGGATCAGCCAGGTCGGTGCGGGCGCACCGCTCGTCTCCAGCACCGCGATGGGCGCCTGCTTCAGCTGGCTGCCCTCGCCCCAGACGAGCAGGCCACGCTCGCCGGTCTCGGGTCGCACAATGCGCCCGGTGCGGTCCATCGGTTCGCGAAGCAGCACGGTCTCGGGGGTCACGGCGCTGATCACCGCGGCGAGCGGCTCGGCGCGCGAGTCGAGCGTGACGTCGACAAGATCGTTGATGTCGGGTAGGTCCGCGAGGGTAGTGCTCACTTGGTCCTCCCCCCACCGTTGCGTCCGCAAACGGGTGTGCGGGCACCTCCCTAGTGGGAACGATAGCCATGGGGTCCGGCGTCCGGATCAAGAAACCGGCAATTGGGGGTGGGTGCCGGCCCTGCCCGCAGTCCGTAGCGCGGACACGCGGGGGCCGGCGCCGGCGCCGCCTCGACTGCTCCTGACAGGGACCAGGCGAATTGAGCGGACGACACCTCCGGCGTGCCTCTCGCCGATCTGAGTCTGTTGCTCATGTGGCGACGCCGCGGGGCACTTCGACCTGGACCCGGGAGCGGTGTCTGCGCCGTCCGCATTTCTCCGCAGGTCAGTTATCTCAGCAGGCCAATGCGACTGCCTCTTTCACGACATCCTCAGTGCCTTGCGGCTTCAAGTCGCATTGCATAATGCCGCTCCGCGATCGATCCCAAGATGTCACGACGCCGCTTGCCGCGACGTCTCCGCACCGCTCGGTGAAGCTTGCTTCCACGATCTGAACGGAGGTGTATGTCACGGCTGCGCCGGATGCTGCGAGCGTCCACTGGCCGGGCGCTTCTTCGCGAGGGGATTCCTCGCCGAGCCGTCCCGCGTCAGGGCCGACCTTCCGCGCGAACGCAGCGAAGACAGACGTGGCGTCGACGACGCCCGCCCCCTCCACCGCGGGCACCACGCTGCGGACCGGTCGTAGCCTGGTGACAAAGGGCGTGTCCCGGCGGACACGAGTTACGTCTGAGATCTCGGTGATCACGGTCCTGCGGAGCAGCGGCCCGAACGAAACGGTTCTGCTGCTGCACGAGGCCTTGGCCGGGGCTGACGCCGTCGGAGCGGACCGAGGTGTTTTCCCTGGACCGGTGCAAGCAGCTAATAGTCCAACAACAACCGCGAGGCAGGCCGAGCGGGTCACTGTCCGCAAAGACATCGGCGGTGGATTGGTGATACGCATCTGTCCCCGATTTTCTGTTGCTGACTTTCAGCGACGAATGAGCATCGCCCTCACTATGCGTGGGAATCTATCACGGTCGATCAACCGGGATGGATGACCACCTTCAGATTATCTCGCTCGGACATTTCCGCGCCTCGAGGAGCACGGTGAAATCGGCGGATCTGCAGAGGCCCGGCGGCCGATCGTGACCATCGAACGTCGCGTGGCACACGCAGGCCACCGTGCTGCACATCCTCTGGGCACGAGCGGGATGCGGGGTGGCCCGATCCGAGCCGACGTCGCCAAATGGGTTGGCGAGAAGAGGGCGGTTCGGGGATCGCCTGGGCCACTCACGCAGTAGGGCCGATCCCCCGAGGGGTCGGCCCTAGCGTTCGTCCCGGTCGAGCCGGCGGAGGATAGGAGATTCGAACTCGTGAGGGATTTCCACCAACACGCTTTCCAATTCTGCGCAGCACTTGTCCGCCAGCCATCGGAAACGGACATGACCTGCGTCCAGCGAGCTAGACGATCACCAGCGACTGCCGCCGATCGGCCGTGAGAATTCTTCGGCATGGTAGGCCGTGCCGAGAGGCCTCGCCCGCTAGGGCTGTACTTCAAGCCGCGTGATGGCACGCCGAAGCCGGGCTTGGCAACCTCAAGCCTGGCATCAGCACAAGCGGCCAGTGACAAATTGGCTACGCCGTGAGAACGGGCATGCCGAATTGTGCGAAGATCGACCGCTTCTTCGATGCGTTGACTTCACGTACCGCTCCTGGAATAAAGAACGCGTCAATCAGCGCCCAGAATCCGAATCCGCCGAAAGTCAGGAGCATGGCGATTCCTACGCCCTTGTGGCCGATATAGAAGCGGTGGGCACCAAGCATGCCCAAGAAGAACCAGAGCGCAAATGCGACACCTGCGGACTTCTTGACGTCGTCGTATGCAGACTGTGCCTGTATCTGACGGACAAGTTGGTCGCCTGCGTGGTGCATGGGAACTGTCATGTGTCCTCCAGGTTCAGGTGGCTTCTGCTGCTTTACAGATCGGCATTTTGGCGCCTCGTCGTATCGTTACCTGCTTCATATGACCCATGGCACAACGCCTCATGCGCCGCGCCTTACGGCCAGATCCGGACCCCAGCGCAGGCTGTGGCGTCGGTCGCGGCGGCGTGCAGGACGGTCTGCGTGAGGAGGTTCCGGACGTCGGCGACGCTGCTGTGGGCGAGCAGTCCGGGCTCAGCCAGTCCGGGGCCTGCCGCACGGGTGGGTGGTGGGCTGCTGCTTTTCCCAGGCCGATCGCCGGATCGCCGGTGCTGGTACTGGTGTCGCGGTGCAGGTCGGCGTGCTGGACAGCGAGGAACGCGTGGGCGAACATGCACACGGCGATGGTGTGGCGCCATGCGGTCTAGGTGCTCACCTGCTGATCGATGCCGATGAGATCCTTGCACTGAAAAGATCGGGCTTGTTGTCATCGCGCCAATAGATCAAACCCACGATCAGGCATCCGATGATGAACAGGACGACGAAGAACGCAAGACAGCCGAGGGCGGGTGAGCAGCCACCATTGCCGCCGCCCTCATTGTCCATCCGTCGTTGGCGCTCCTTTTCCTGTAACTCGCGGTAGGTGTCGTAGTCCGCCATGCGACTTTCTCCTTATCGGACCGTCTTGCAAGCACTGACTGGCGAATGGGGAGGGGCGGCGAGAACGGTGAGCCGCGGACGCCAGTCGATGGGTTCGCGCCTGGGGCCCGGTGGAGGCGCAACGCTCGTCACTGGCCGCATTGACCCGCTCCAACGAAAGGCCGAGCTACGGGATTCGATCTTGTTGCTCGGTTGGCTCTCGCTGGACGCGGTCCTGGATCGCGGCTGGGGATCAGCGGTCGTCTTCACGATTTGTGTATCAGCGACCGTGGCAAGTGGGCTGTGCCTCTCGGCCGGCCGGCTGCCAGTCGAGCCGCCGGAAGGTCGGCCTGGCGAGCCAGAGGGCGAAGCGGCAGGGTGCCGGCCCCCGCGACTTGATCTTGAAGAGGATGAGGCTGAGAAGGGCGGGACGGCCTCGGCGGGGTCGGTAGTGAGACGGAGATAGGCGGAAGGCCGGACCCGCTGGGTCCGGCCTTCAACGTTCGTGCTGGTCAAGCTGGCGGAGGATACGAGATTCGAACTCGTGAGGGGTTTCCCCCAACACGCTTTCCAAGCGTGCGCCCTAGGCCACTAGGCGAATCCTCCGTCCGACAGGATACAGACCCGTCGGAGCCGGCGTCGGCGGGAGGGCCGGGGCGGCGCGTTGGTGGTGCCAGGTACTCTAGTCGGCAGCCCCTCGTGCGGCGTCATCTTGTGAACCTCCCCAGGGCCGGAAGGCAGCAAGGATAAGCGAGCTCTGACGGGTGCACGGGGGGTCCTTTCGTTCCCGATACCCACCAACGCGGGACGCGGTTTGTTCTTGTCACACCCTCGACGGAGAATGGCGCGGTCGTCCAGGAGGTGGCAGGAGTGGCACTAGCCCTCTACCGCAAGTACAGGCCGCGGACCTTCGCCGAGGTCATCGGGCAGGAGCACGTCACCGAGCCGTTGTCGCAGGCGCTGCGCAGCGGCCGGCTGCACCATGCCTATCTCTTCTCCGGTCCGCGCGGCTGCGGCAAGACGTCCAGCGCGCGCATCCTCGCCCGCTCGCTCAACTGCGAGCAGGGTCCCACGCCCGAGCCGTGCGGGGTCTGCGCTTCCTGCAGATCGCTCACCAACGACGGCGCCGGCTCGATCGACGTCATCGAGATCGACGCGGCCAGCCACGGTGGTGTCGACGACGCTCGTGACCTGCGGGAGAAGGCGTTCTTCGCGCCGGCGAGCAGCCGCTACAAGATCTACGTCATCGACGAGGCGCACATGGTCTCGCCGGCCGGCTTCAACGCGCTGCTCAAGCTCGTCGAGGAGCCGCCGGATTACGTCAAGTTCATCTTCGCGACGACCGAGCCGGAGAAGGTGCTCGGCACGATCCGCTCGCGCACCCACCACTATCCGTTCCGGCTGATCCCGCCCGCCGTGCTGCGGCCCTACCTCCAGCAGCTCACCGAGGCGGAGGGTGTGCACGTCGACCCCGCGGTGCTTCCGCTGGTCGTCCGGGCCGGCGGCGGCAGCGCCCGGGACACCCTGTCCGTGCTCGACCAGCTCATCGCCGGTGCCGGGCCCGAGGGCGTCGGCTACACCCGGGCGGTGGAGTTGCTCGGCGTCACCGACGCGGCGCTGCTCGACGAGATGTGCGACGCGATCGCCGCGGGCGACGGTGCGGCGGCCTATCAGACGATCGACCGCGTCGCCGAGGCCGGACACGACGCCCGGCGCTTCGCCTCCGACCTGCTCGAACGCTTCCGAGACCTGATCATCCTGCAGCAGATTCCGGACGCCGTGACCAAGGGCCTGATCGACGGCCCCGCCGACCAGCTCGATCAGATGGGCGCGCAGGCGACTCGGCTCGGTCCGGCGACGCTGTCCCGCTGCGCCGACATCGTGCACAACGGCCTGGTCGAGATGCGCGGCACGACCGCGCCGCGGCTGCTCCTCGAGCTGATCACGGCCCGCATGCTGCTGCCGGGCGCGGACGATTCGAGTGGGGCGCTGCTCCAGCGGCTGGAGCGCATGGAGCGGCGGCTCACGCTGGGCGCCGACGAGGTCCGCACCCAGCACGACTCCCCGCAGGTCGCGCCGCCCGCGGGGGCGTCCGCCGCGCCGGCCGCGAGCAGCGGTGGGGGCGGCGGGATTTCGGCGGCCCGCGCCGCGGCCGCAGCGGCGGGCCGACGCGCGCCGGCGTCCGGTCCGACCGGACAGGCCGGTCCTGCTGAGGCCGGTCCTGCCCAGACCGGCCCCGCGCAGAGCGGTCCCGCGCAGGGTGGTGTCGCGCAGGGTGGTGCCGCGCAGGCCAGCGCTACGCAGGATGGTCCGGCGCAGGTTGCCGTAGCCGCGGCCGGAGGCGTCGGGGCCGCTGACTCTGCGATCGTCGCCTCGGCACCGGGTGCCGGGCCGGGATCCGTCGATCCGGTCTCGGCCATGCCCGGCCCGGTGCATGCCGAGGGCGGTGAGGCGGCGTCCGTGGCACCGGTCTCGGCGATGCCTGGCTCGGCCACTCCCGTTTCGGCCCTGCCGTCCGGTTCGGTCGCTCCGGTCTCCGCCGCGCCGTCCGCTGCGGCGGCCGGTCCGGTTTCGGCCGTCCCGGGCTCCGCCCAGGTGTCCGGGGCGCCGGCGCAGCAGGACCCTCGTCGGGCGCCCGCCGCCCGCTCGCCGGAGCCCGCCGGCATCATGCCGGATGCGCCCGTGGAACCCGTCGATGCCGGCTTCGCGGCGCCCGGCCGGCTCTCGGTCGCCTCCATCCGGGAGGTCTGGCCGGAGATCATGGTCGCGGTCGGGCGGAAGAGTAAGAAGATCGCCGCGCTCGCCCAGGGTGCCACGGTGCGGGACCTCGACGGCCAGACCGTGGTGCTCACGTTCCGCTTCCCCGCGCACGCGAAGATGGTCGCCGCCGAGCCGGCGCTGCTCTCCGATGCCCTCTATGAGGCGCTCGGCGGCCGCTGGCAGATCCGCTGCGACGTCGCGGGTGAGGGTGGCGCTTCTGCCGTCTCCGGTCCCGCTCCGCGTGCTCCGCAGGGTGGGCCAGCCGGCCCGGCGCCACGCGCCCCCCAGGACCAGGGTTCTCCGGACGATCTCTCCGGGCGCGGCGCGCCGCCGCAGGCCTCGGACGGCGTGGGTGCCGCGACGCGTGGGCGCGAGCCCGCGCCTCGTGCCGCGGCGGCCGGCCGCGACGCTCCGCAGCAGCCGAGCGCGGCGAGCGACGACAGTGACGAATGGCCGGAGCCGGCGCGGCCGGGCGGGCCGGCGACGGCCGCGGTCGGTCCATCGGCCGCCGCCGCGGCGGACGAGGACGAGGAATGGCCGGAGCCGGCCAGGCTGGGCGGCGCGCCGGAAACTGACCGGGAGGCCGCCCCCGCCGGTCCCGGCTACGCCGACCCGAGCGTGGGGCAGAGTGACCCGGCGGGCGCACCGGATCTCGACGGCCCGGCCGGCGGGCGGGGCTTCGACGGCTCCGAAAGCCCGGGCGGCGCCTACCCCGGGTCGCCGGGTGCCGGGGAGCGCGGCGGGTCCGGGCCGACCGGCGTCGCGGGTGGCGGCCCCGCCACTGCGGGTCTCGGCGTCGCGGGTGGCAGCCCTGCCAACGCCGGCCCCGGAGTCGCGGGCGGCGGCCTGGCTGCGCCGGGCAGCGGTGCCTCGGGTGGCGGTCCTGCTGCGGCGGGCCGCGGGGCGCCGGGCCTCGGTGCCGCGGCCGGTGATCCCGTGACGGCCCGCAACGGCGCACCCGCATCTGCGGTGGCTTCCGCCCCTCCGGCAAGCGCCGGGCGGCCGGCGTCCAGCGGTCTCGCCGCGGCCCGTGCGGCGGCGGCCGGTGCCGGACGCGGTAACGCGGCGGCGAACAAGAACGGCGGCAACGCCGCCGCGGCGGGCAGGAACAGCGCCTGGTCCGACGGCTCGCCGACGGAGGAAGCGCCCTACGATCCCGAGTACGACGGCCCGGTGCGTCCCGGCGGTGCGGGGCCGGGCCACGGTGGTTCCCAGGGGCCCGGCGGCGGCGCGGCGTTCGAGGGCTTCGATCCCGGCGACGAGCCCCTCGACGACGTGATCGACGAGAAGACCGCCCGGCAGAGCAGCGAGCAGCAGGCCGTGCAACTGCTCCGCGACGCGCTCGGCGCCGAGAAGATCAGCGAGTCCTGACCCGGTTCCGTGCGACCGGTGGGGCGCGCGGGACAATGGATGCGACTATCCCCTTTCGTAAGGAGCTATGCGATGCGCCCCGGTGGACAGCCGAACATGCAGCAGATCATGAAGCAGGCGCAGAAGATGCAGCAGCAGGTCGCGCAGGCGCAGGCCGAGCTCGCCGAGGCCGAGGTCGTCGGCACCGCCGGCGGTGGCCTGGTCACGGTCGTGGTGACCGGGCTGGGGGAGTTCAAGTCGATCAAGATCGACCCCAAGGCCGTCGACCCGGAGGACATCGAGACGCTCGAGGACCTCGTGCTCGCCGCGATCCACAACGGCTCCGAGGCGGTGCGTGAGCTGACCGAGCAGAAGATGGGTCCGGCCACCGGCGGCCTCGGCGGCCTCTCCCTCCCGGGATTCTGAGCCCGTGTACGAGGGCGCCATCCAGGACCTGATCGACGAGCTGGGGCGGCTGCCGGGCGTAGGCCCGAAGAGCGCCCAGCGGATCGCCTTCCACGTCCTGTCCGCCGATCCCGCCGACGTGACCCGGCTGGCCAATGCCCTGCGCAAGGTCAAGGAGCAGGTCCGCTTCTGCACGACCTGTTTCAACGTCGCCGAGTCCGAGCAGTGCCGGGTCTGCCGCGACACCCGTCGCAGCAACGACGTGCTCTGCGTCGTCGAGGAGCCCAAGGACGTCGTCGCGATCGAGCGGACCGGTGAGTTCCGCGGTCGGTATCACGTCCTGGGTGGCGCCATCAATCCGCTCGAGGGCATCGGCCCCGACAACCTGCGGATCCGGGAGCTGCTGATCCGGCTCGGCACGGGCGAGATCAAGGAGCTGATCCTCGCCACGGATCCGAACACCGAGGGCGAGGCCACGGCCACCTACCTCGCGATCATGATCAAGCCGATGGGCATCGCTGTCACCCGGCTGGCCAGCGGCCTGCCGGTCGGCGGCGACCTGGAGTACGCCGACGACCCACGCACCCGGGCGGAGCTCGCCAAGGCCCTGGCCCGCAAGGAGATCTCCGCCGAGGTGATCGCCGAGGTGCTCGACCGCTACGACGAGGTCG